>NZ_JCAIUM010000075.1:0-502 GCF_059445545.1 Paenibacillus sp. Y568 | reverse complement strand
TAGGCATTCAAGATGGAATATATGACACTCATTGACGTGCCTAGCATCATCGGTACAGCGAAGTGAGCGACAGCTTTTGCTACCGGTGCTTTTTCAAAGTAATGGAGGTTTTCTGCATCCATGTGGGTCACCACTTTGTTTATTATGATTATCTAACGGTGTTAGATTGAACCTTACAGTGTTAGATTATATCATGAACCTATGAACCTATGAACCTATGAACCTATGAACCTATGAACCTGTAAAGAACAAACTTACACTGTTAGATAAAAGGGTGGATAACGATGAAGCAGCAGCAGCCTCAGATTTCGGAGGATAAGATTTTGGAAGCCTCGTGGGAACTTCTGGGGGAGGACGGCATCGAGAAATTCAGCTTGAGACGATTGGCAGACCGGCTTGGGATTCAGGCTCCCTCACTGTACTGGTACTTCAAGAGCAAGCAGAATCTCTACCAGCGTCTTGCCAACCAGGTATCGAAAACGATTCTGGAGGAGTTCCACTC
>NZ_JCAIUM010000074.1:0-516 GCF_059445545.1 Paenibacillus sp. Y568 | reverse complement strand
GGGAGAGGTCGCCTAATTTTTTCTGGAATCGCTCTTTATTGTAGTATTCGATGTGTTCTGCAATGAGTTTTCGAGCACTTTCCTCGCTATCTGGCTTCTGCAAATAAAGTTTTTCCGTTTTAAGATGTGAAAAGAAAGATTCAATACAAGCATTATCATAACAATTCCCTCGTCTGGAGTGACTTCCTTTAAGCTTCCGTTCTTCTAGTAGATTAGCATACGTTTTCGTTGTGTATTGAAACCCTTGGTCGGAGTGTAGGAGGGCTCCTTTTGCATCTATTTGCTTCACTGTATCTACTACAAGCTGTAGATCATTTCGGTTGGATAGTTGCCAAGCTAAGACTTCATTGTTAAAGAGATCTAGAATTACAGAGAGATATACAAAATCATGACCAATTCTTACATAGGTAATATCAGTGACAAGTTTTGATTTAGCTGCCACTGCTGTAAATTCACGATTGAGAATATTGGGAAAGATATTAGATGCTTTACGACCGAAGAACGGCCTCTTCTTAC
>NZ_JCAIUM010000073.1:0-568 GCF_059445545.1 Paenibacillus sp. Y568 | reverse complement strand
ACTGAAGGCATATGTAAAGGAACAACTTCCAGAGTATATGGTTCCCTCCTATGTGATGTTAATGGATAAACTTCCACTCACGATGAATGGAAAGGTAGACCGCAAAGCTCTGCCACAACCGGAACGATTGTGCACGGAGGAACAACTTTACCTCCCACCTGAAACTGAAACTGAGAAAGAATTGGCAGTCATATGGCAGGACATTCTGGATGTAGAACAGGTAGGGCGCAGTGACCATTTCTTTCATATTGGTGGACATTCCTTAAAGGCGGCAATACTCGTATCACGGATCAGTAAACAGTTAGAATCTGATCTTCCATTACGTGAAGTATTCCGAACGCCAGTACTTTCGGATATGGCGAAACAAATCAGCAAGCACGGAGTCCGATATTCCTCTCTGAAGAAAGCAACACCCGCAGATTACTATCCTGTATCGTCAGCACAGAAGCGGTTGCTCATTGTAGAACAATTGGAAAGTGTAGGAGATGCGTATCATATTCCTGTGCTATTACGCATCCGTGGTGAGCTGGACTTGCATAAGTGGAAACGAACAATACATCAAATAATT
>NZ_JCAIUM010000072.1:0-571 GCF_059445545.1 Paenibacillus sp. Y568 | reverse complement strand
TGTATTTGTCTACTACATACAGCTCTAGCCCATTCAACAGTGCTCCCCAGATTTCAAAGGTACAGGCATCAAATACCGGAGATCCTGTCTGTAAAATACGATCTCCCTCTTCAAAACGAATGTAGTTCGTATTCTTGACGAGACGTACCACATTGCGATGTTCAATCATTACACCCTTCGGTTGACCTGTTGAACCTGATGTATACATCACGTAAGCGAGATCTTTGACGCTGGTATTCTGTTCAATTCCATCCAAGTCACTAGTTATTTGTGAGTGATCTGAGTTCTGAACTACATAATTGTCCTCATCTTCCAATTCCAGCACCACGGCCGAACATCCCAACACTAGTTCCGCATATGCCTTCTGTACCAACACGATCTCTACCTGACTATCCTGAAGCAGATAACTCAGACGTTCCGTTGGATATTGCGGATCCATCGGCATGTATGCTCCTCCTGCTTTCAACACTGCCAACATACCGACAATCATCGTGATCGAACGATCCCCGATGATCGCTACACAACGATCCCTCCTCGTACCTTTCGACCGTAACACAGCGGCTAGACGATC
>NZ_JCAIUM010000071.1:0-573 GCF_059445545.1 Paenibacillus sp. Y568 | reverse complement strand
ACGTTAACTGAAATTGTTGTAAAGCTTATAAATACATAAAAGCTGAAGTTACTAAAAGTAAAAAATGATTGTTAAAGTGGGGTCCGATTGGTGATGAAAGAATGGTTTTTTAAGGAACCAAGGAATGTTTTAGTATTTACCACAAAATATGTAGTTAGAAATCAGAACCCTATAATATATATTTCACATGATGAAGACGATGGGGCATGGCAATTTCATTCAGATGATGAAACAAACGAGAGTGATGCAATGATTATTACATTAGAAGAAATGGTCTTAATAGATCCTTCAATAAATTTTATTTCTGAATTACCTGAAGGTTGGTATGCGTTTAGAGATGACCTGAAAACAGAATGGAAGAGAAGTAAGAGATAAACTAAAGATAATTGAATGTATTACGACGAAGACAACAACATCAGTTAACAAAGCATTCCTACGTCGTCGCTAACGCTCCTCGGTTGCCAAGAAGGATATCGTAGAAGTAGGTTCAGGCAACACATTCAATCGGCTAAGTCTAACGACCCGGACCTACGGTCCTTAAGCCGCTTGAACGTCAGGAATGCCAAACGTTAT
>NZ_JCAIUM010000070.1:0-585 GCF_059445545.1 Paenibacillus sp. Y568 | reverse complement strand
AACGTTAAGCGAAACCCCTGTGAAAACCAGATGAATGAATTAAGAATCAGGATCCTAGAAAGTAAAAGGATGTGAACTGAAGTGAGATTACCCTACAAGATTGGATATATGATCACTCTTACATGGCTATTATGGATTATTTATGGATTCATAAATTATGATGAGATAGATGATGAAAATAGACTAATCATAGTTTTATTCATAACGGTCTTGGGATTAATTCTGATACCGGTCTATTATATTTCAGTATATATTTACTTTCTGTATACTCAACGAAAAAAGAAGAAAACGAATAGAACTTGAAAAACCTAGGAAGACAAAGTAAAGACCCGAGAAAAGATTAAAAAAAGAACTGAAAGATAAATGAAATAAGTGAAATTCAAGAAGAAGGGAATCATGATACCGGGCAAATTCGAAGATGACAGAGGCATCGCTTAACAAAGCATTCCTACTGCGGGCATTCGCCCTTGATCGCTCAGGGGGATTTACGAGAAGTATATTCAGGCGATACATTCAACCAGCTAAGTCTGACGACCCGGACCTACGGTCCTTAAGCTGCTTGAACGTCAGGAATGCCAAACGTTA
>NZ_JCAIUM010000069.1:0-587 GCF_059445545.1 Paenibacillus sp. Y568 | reverse complement strand
AAAAAGGCTCTGCACATCTTCAGCAAAGAAAAGAACTAAGGTTCCAGTTTATCGAAAATCATCGCTCTGAATTTCGATTGGAGAAGATGTGCAAAGTGATGAAGGTTTCAAGGAGCGGTTATTACAAATGGAGACAAGCTAAACCAAGCGAGCAGGCACTGCGTAAGGCAGAAGTTATGAAGCGGATCACTTATCACTTCAACGATACTCTACAGCGGTATGGCAGCCCAAAGATCACTCTCATGTTGTCCTTGGAAGGCATTGAAACATGCGAGCGTACGGTAGGTAAATATATGAAGGAGTTAGGCCTTCGTTCCTGCGTCTCACGTAGATTCAGAGTGAAAACAACAGATTCCAATCATGACGAACCCATAGCACCCAACATATTGAACCAGAAGTTTGCTACAGAGAAACCCAACACGACTTGGGTTGCGGATATTACCTACATCCCTTGCCGCGAAGGCAGACTCTATCTAGCAAGCATCCTAGATCTCTGTACGCGTGAGATTGTAGGCTGGCGGCTTGGTGATCGTATGACCACAGACTTGGTACTTGGTGCGCTAGACGATGCGTATAAAGATAAGAAA
>NZ_JCAIUM010000068.1:0-603 GCF_059445545.1 Paenibacillus sp. Y568 | reverse complement strand
TTAGAAGTCATTAGAGATACAACGATGCCCGCAGTTCTTCTCGAAGTGGGTTTTTTAAGTAATAAGTCTGATGAAGAGGCTATGATGTCAGAGAGCGTTCAATCTAAAGCAGCTCAAGCCATCGTAGATGGGATAAAAGAGTATCTGAAGCTATAAGACAGCAAAAAAATAAAGAGGATGTGCTTCTATGAAAAAAGGAATTCATCTTGCTATCTTGGTATGTGTAATCAGTTTATTAGCCGTAGGTTGTGGAAACAAGCCCACTTCTTCAGGGCCGGTGCAAGGTTCTAATCCTGCAAGTGCTGGAATTCCACAGGGAGCTGATCAGGAAGAGAAGAACAAGAAAACTCAAGAAATTCAGGTTTATTACGGTGATGCTCAACTAACCCAACTAGTGAAGAGTACGAAGGAAATTACTTTTGAAGATAACTCTGACAAATACAGTGCAACATTTGCCGCTTTCCAGAGTAAGGATCAAACCGGGTTGATCTCCTTGTGGAACAAGATTGACTTACTATCAACAAAATTCAATCAAGGAATGTTGATATTAGATGTGCATATTCCGGATGAAGCAAGATTAGGTTCTGGAGGAGAGCTTCTAGC
>NZ_JCAIUM010000067.1:0-617 GCF_059445545.1 Paenibacillus sp. Y568 | reverse complement strand
CCTCAAGATGTTTTGTACAGTTATGCAGTTCACATGTCCATTGATTATCTATTTTCTTTAAAATAGTTATTGATGTATTGCCAAAATCTTTTGTAGGAAAATCAGGAACTAAATTGATAAAGTTAAATTGAATTAAGGCACCATGAGAAACCACCAACACCTTTTCACCTTGGTGCTTCATCATTATTTCTTCTAAAAATTCTTCACCTCTCTTTTGGACTATCTCAATTGGCTCAAGTCCAAGATCTAATTCTATCCAACCTGTTCCCCACTTTTCTATTCGTTCCTCTTCAGTAGTACCTTCAATCAATCCTCCGGACCTTTCCCGAAGACGATCATCAAGGTGAATATCTACTCCGATAGCACTCCCTACAATAAGAGCAGTTTGCTTTGCTCTTGCTAAAGTACTTGAATAAATATGATTCCAATCTTCTGATCTTAATCTCGTTGCTAAAAGTTCTGCTTGATTAATCCCATCCTGATCCAGCGAAATATCAGAGTTACCCTGTGCTCGTCCTTCTTTATTCCAACTGGTGCTACCATGCCTTATCAGTGCTATAGTCGCCATATAGTGCTCCTTCAATGTTTAAAATAGATTTGCTGATCTTTCTGATAAC
>NZ_JCAIUM010000066.1:0-680 GCF_059445545.1 Paenibacillus sp. Y568 | reverse complement strand
CTTATACTGACTGGTGCTTCATTTTTGTTGATTTTAATTACCCCCTTATTAAGCTAACAGGTAACGATAGTTTAATTTTATGAGGGCAGCCAAACAGCAGCCCTTCGTTACGCTAACGGGCAGTTTAGTGCAACAAAACTGGAGTTTCTACGTATAGGATATAAATGGAAAAATGAGAGAGAGTAAGTAGTTGTAGACTAATCTAATATTTAAGAGAGAGAGAGAGATCCACAATGAAAAAAAGTAGTGATTTTACACGAATGTATAAAAAATTATTAGTAATATCGGTTCTATTACTCGCTTATATCTTGGCGTGTTGGTTGGCTGATGTTATCGGCAGTAAAATCGTTATGGATGCTTCAGGACGTTCTTATACTCTTGAAAATCATTTCTTTTACAATGAATATATTTTCAGTGGAAGTAATACCGCACTGAACCTCAAACTTGATAGAATTTTCTTGCTCTGTACAAGTGCTGTTTACTTAGTTTTTAATCTAATGAACAAATACAGAAGTACGAACCGTTGATAAGCTAAAATAACAATCATCCGAAGATTAAGCTAACGGGACAGTATGACAAGTTCTGTATAAGCGCTTTACAGCGCGAAAAAACAGAGATTTCATGAAATGAAATCTAACTTTACAACCGAGGATGGGAATGACGGAACCATGTATCCTGAA
>NZ_JCAIUM010000065.1:0-692 GCF_059445545.1 Paenibacillus sp. Y568 | reverse complement strand
TCCGGTTGTGGCAGAGCTTTGCGGTCTACCTTTCCATTCATCGTGAGTGGAAGTTTATCCATTAACATCACATAGGAGGGAACCATATACTCTGGAAGTTGTTCCTTTACATATGCCTTCAGTTCCTCTCCACTTACATCATCGGCAACAACATAGGCACACAACGATTTGCTACCGTCCGTTTCCTCTATGACCACCACGGTCGTTTCCTTCACCGCATCATGTTCCATAATCCGATTCTCAATCTCACCTGTCTCTACCCTGAATCCCCGGATTTTCACCTGATAATCCAGCCTGCCCATGAACTTCACATTTCCATCCGGTAGCCATTGAGCCCGATCTCCGGTCCGATACAACGTTTCCCCATCTACAAATGGACTGACCATGAATTTTTCTGTTGTCAGCATCTCATTATTCAAATAACCTCTGCCGACACCTTCACCGCCAACCCACAATTCGCCGGGCACGCCCACCGGAAGTAGTTGCCCATTCTGATCCACAATATATGCCTTTGAATTGCTAATCGGTTTACCGATCGGAATGTTGTCATTCCACTCTCCATCAATCACGTAGGTGGTCGAGAATGTCGTATTCTCTGTCGGACCGTATCCGTTCATCACGATAAGTTCTGAACACTGCTTACGAACAGATTGGATATGCTTCGGTGTCAGAGCATCCCCACCAACAATTAA
>NZ_JCAIUM010000064.1:0-753 GCF_059445545.1 Paenibacillus sp. Y568 | reverse complement strand
ATTCGCCCTATTCAGACTCGCTTTCGCTGCGGCTCCGCCTTCTCAGCTTAACCTTGCACGGGAACGTAACTCGCCGGTTCATTCTACAAAAGGCACGCCATCACCCATAAATAGGGCTCTGACTTTTTGTAAGCACACGGTTTCAGGTTCTATTTCACTCCCCTTCCGGGGTGCTTTTCACCTTTCCCTCACGGTACTGTTTCACTATCGGTCGCTAGGGAGTATTTAGCCTTAGCAGATGGTCCTGCTGGATTCATACGGGGTTTCACGTGCCCCGCACTACTCGGGATCCGTCTCGGAGGGATTGGACTTTTGGTTACAGGGCTTTTACCTTCTATGCCGGGCCTTTCCAGACCTCTTCACCTAACCCAATCCTTTGTAACTCCATGTGAGACGTCCCACAACCCCAAAGAGCAAGCTCCTTGGTTTGGGCTAATCCGCGTTCGCTCGCCGCTACTGACGGAATCACTATTGTTTTCTCTTCCTCAGGGTACTTAGATGTTTCAGTTCCCCTGGTCTGTCTCTACATACCCTATGTATTCAGATATGAGTGACTGCGTATTACCACAGCCGGGTTTCCCCATTCGGACACCCCCGGATCAAAGCTTGCTTACAGCTCCCCGAGGCAGTTTCGTTGTTCGCCACGTCCTTCATCGACTCCTAGCGCCTAGGCATCCTCCGTGTGCTCTTAGTAGCTTAACCATCATGCTCCTATTTGGCTTTTTTCGCTCCGCTTGTTTTGAATGACTTCCC
>NZ_JCAIUM010000063.1:0-939 GCF_059445545.1 Paenibacillus sp. Y568 | reverse complement strand
TTCGTTGTTCGCCACGTCCTTCATCGACTCCTAGCGCCTAGGCATCCTCCGTGTGCTCTTAGTAGCTTAACCATCATGCTCCTATTTGTCTTTTTTCACTCCGCTTGTTTTGAATGACTTCCCGTTAGGCAAGCCTACTTGAAGGTCCATTCAAAGCCAAAGTCGCTACAAAATCCAAACACTCGCATATCAATTAACCTGTATCCGATAAATCGGATAGTCGGTTGCTACTTTTACACTTTGTTTGAGTTAACAAGTTAACCAAACTTAGATAAAAAGTGATGAATTTAAAATTGATGAATACCAATTTTAAAAAACATCTTTAATGTTTGTTTCTTCATTGCAAATTCGTTCGTTATCTAGTTTTCAAGGATCAAGTTAAACATAATATGGTGGAGCCTAGCGGGATCGAACCGCTGACCTCCTGCGTGCAAGGCAGGCGCTCTCCCAGCTGAGCTAAGGCCCCATAATGGGATATGAAATTACATGGTGGGCCCTGGTGGACTCGAACCACCGACCTCACCCTTATCAGAGGTGCGCTCTAACCAACTGAGCTAAGGGCCCTAATCAATAAAAAACACTCATGGGATAAACCCACAAGGGTTGCGCTTGGCAGCGTCCTACTCTCCCAGGACCCTGCGGTCCAAGTACCATCGGCGCTGGAGGACTTAACGGTCGTGTTCGGGATGGGTACGTGTGGAACCCCTCCGCTATCGCTACCAAACGCAGTGCTGAAAGAAAATTGCTCTTTCAAAACTGACAACGAGTGAGGAAATATTCGCAGGCTCTATGGCCTACAAGTCTTATCTTGACTACTATATGAATGTTTCCGTTGCAGGAAACGATTCTCCATAGAAAGGAGGTGATCCAGCCGCACCTTCCGATACGGCTACCTTGTTACGACTTCACCCCAATCATCTACCCCACCTTCGGCGGCTG
>NZ_JCAIUM010000062.1:0-1011 GCF_059445545.1 Paenibacillus sp. Y568 | reverse complement strand
GCACAGAATGTAAATATTCAACAAGGCTCTAAATCAATTGCATTAACTGTTGGAAAGCAAGAAGCGACCGTGGGAAATAGTACGGTTTCGCTCAATATTGCCCCACTAATAAGTAAAAATACCGTTGTGGTTCCAATTCGGTTTGTTAGTGAAGAAATGGGTTTGAAGGTAGACTGGAATAACAAAGAAAAGTCAGTTACTCTAGCAAGCACTATTTCTCCACCATCGTCTCCTGCCAACGGTAGTCAGAATGACGAGACAACAAACCTTATTCACGAAATACATTACCTGAACAATCAACTCGAAGTCTCTTTAGACCGTGAGGTTACTCCAATGATTACCACACTGAAAAACCCCGACCGTATTGTAGTGGATTTCCCATCTACAAATTTCGGTAATATGAATCAACCTGTGCCAGTTGAGTCCATAGAAAGGTTGGATACTGGTTATATTCCGAATCTTACTGATGTGCGCTATTCTCTTTTCAAGAACGATCCAGCCCAAGTTCGAATAGTTATTGAATTAAACAATGTAAGTTCGGTTAATTATAATCAACAATACATCGCAGGCAAATTCATTCTTGATCTGAATATGGTTAACGATCCGACACTAGCAACCCCGATTAGTGGTTCTGGCAAAAAAATTGTAGTTATTGATCCAGGGCATGGAGGAATTGATCCAGGTACAACAAGTATTACAAACAAATATGAGAAGCAATTTAACCTTGCTTTAGCCCTTAAAGTTCAGGCGATCTTGTTACAAGAGCCCGGAATAGAAGTGGTCATGACTCGCGAAACAGATGTTTATCCTACACGTCCAGAACGGGTTAAATTAGCTAACGATTTAAATGCAGATGTATTTGTATCCATACATGGAAACAGCGTACCTTCTTCCCCACTGGTAACGGGAACTGAGACGTTCTATTACCAGCGCGCAAATAGTAAGGAACTTGCAAACATCGTTCATAAGTATTTAATCAATGCAATGGGACTAAACGATCGTGGTGTGAAA
>NZ_JCAIUM010000061.1:0-1122 GCF_059445545.1 Paenibacillus sp. Y568 | reverse complement strand
TTTAGATCTTTTACTTCTATTCTAATGCCTTACCTTCTGTCCATTATTTCTTCCTGCATTTCACTATCATGAATTTTTTGATGCCCTTAATACATCTTTAACCCAGATATTTCAGGTAACGTTCGCGCATTCCTGACGTTCAAGCAGCTTAAGGTGCGTAGCACCGGGTCGTCAGACTTAGCAGGTTGAATGTGTCGCCTGAATTCACTTCTTCGAAATCCCCCTTGGCGACCTAGGAGCGTCAGCGACGACGCAGGAATGCAATGTTATCTGATGTATCAGCCCTCTTCGATTTTCCTTCAAGGACTTTATTCACTTAATATCCTCGCCAACAATAATCTTCCATCCATCCTCCTTCTTAATAACAGGAAAAGTGATCTCTCTAGAATCCCGATCATCTTGTTTGTATTTAATTATTGCTTGATATTCTGTTTCCGTGATTTTAACCAGTTTTTCAAGACTAGTTTCTGAAATGTCATTTTGAATATTTTCATATTCATTTTTCTGATCTTGTTTATTTGGAAATCTTACATCATCAGCGTATTTTATCATTTCAGAAATGGTCCCTGACTCAATAGCAGCTAAGTAACTTGTTATATTCTTTTTTATTATTTCTTCTTCATTTGTTTGGCTGGTACATGCGATAAGTATAAACATCATAAATGTTACTGTTAATGATTTTAACTGTTTCATCGTAAATTCCTCCTAATCTTTGCTTGCTGATATTTCAGATAACGTTTGGCATTCCTGACGTTCAAGCAGCTTAAGTGACCATAGGGAACGGGTCGTCAGACTTAGCTGGTTGAATGTATCGCCTGATTCCACTTCTCAGATATCCTTCTTGGCGATCAAGGGCGAATGCCCTCAGTAGGAATGTGGTGTTACCTGAAATATCTGACTTCTCTGAATTTACTCTCATATTTCTTACATCATTTAATGTTATTTGACGTCTTTCAATTCTTCATGTTCTTAATATTCTTAACGTATTTAATCTCACTTACTCAACTTTCGCAGCTTAAATCTTTAAACAAACCCTTGATATAGCTGGGCAAACTAGAGATCCATTCTTGTAGTTGACAAAAAACAGACGTTTTATTCTTTTTTGTCTTCGTTTGAACCAGA
>NZ_JCAIUM010000060.1:0-1156 GCF_059445545.1 Paenibacillus sp. Y568 | reverse complement strand
CGTACCCATCCCGAACACGACCGTTAAGTCCTCCAGCGCCGATGGTACTTGGACCGCAGGGTCCTGGGAGAGTAGGACGCCGCCAAGCACAAGAACCACTATTGATTTCAATCAATGGTGGTTCTTTGCGTTTTAATAAAGATTTTTAAGTCAATGGTCATAAGGTATATATGTGTAAATTCTTCAAGATATATCTGGGAATTCTTAAAACATTCATACTGATCCTACTTAATGAATTTTACATGAACTGTCTTATATAAAAGCGGTTCCCAGTTTACCGATAAGTCGATCGCTATACCGGGTACTTTAAAGATCTTCAGCATTTGAACTACAACTTGTTTCACATTCTTATATGTTACTCACAAATAGCTCGGCCATATCTAGAACAATCGCATCAGGGTATTTAAATCCAGCTAAGCGACAACGTGGTATTGAATATGATTGCGAATAAGGTCTGAATGAACTGAACGTAACTGATATTCAATTAGTACTACTGTTTTTAGTCCAGATAATGCTTATTTCTTGTAGTCTTTTTTTTAGGTGGTTGAAATCTTTGTCTGACATTCGTAACAAGAAGAACAAGATTTGAATGAACCGGGTCGTCATAATACCTAAATCATTTGATTATGATTCTCTTTGCTGCTCAGAGTTCTCTTTAGATAATAGATCAGCTAAAAAATAATAGAATATTAAATTTCTGAACCAACTAATGCCTTACAGATGTCCGTGAGAGAGTGCATAGGAGTAAGTCACCTGGGTACCATAACTTGTTGTAGGAGCCTACTAACACATATCCTTTGAGTTGCAGATGGTATCTGATGTTTTAAGCGCAACTCGTATAAATGAAATGAAATAGATGCTTAAATAATACATAGGGTATAATGTAAGCTTTCCATTTCCTCAGAGTAAAATGAGTGCAGAACAACATTAACCGGTGTTGCTTAATTTGCGTGTTGTATATCTGGCCCGAATCTCCTTGATTTTATTTCATAATATATATATATCTAAAAAACACTTGCATTGATTTGTCTCACGTGATATATTATTAGTCCGGCCAATAAATAACACATTTTATTGAATCGGCAAGCCAAACTCGAATGATTCTTAAACGAAAATAAAGCTTGCATAAACGAACCGGACGTGTTATGATATATAA
>NZ_JCAIUM010000059.1:0-1249 GCF_059445545.1 Paenibacillus sp. Y568 | reverse complement strand
CTGTTAGAGGGAACGCGGAGTGCTGGGAAACTAGCACGCTCCGTGTGGAGCAGGGGAAAAGCTGGAGATCGCATCAAAGGCTTACCTATTGCTACCGATAGTGGAACAACAAAGGAGCAGTTTACTACGGCAGCTACTCCCTTTTTTATTAAGCTAAAGGGCAGGTTAGTTGAAACAGTGGCTGTCAAATGGCGAAAATACTCATTGGATAATAAATGTCATTCTGGAATATAGCTTTACTCAAAGGGGATAATACCTGCAAAACTACTTCCAGAGGTGGCGTGAGCCCATGAAAAAGTTGGTTGAAATATGTATGGTGTTTGCTGGACTATTCTCCTCGATACAAATTGCAAATGCAAGTATTCAACCAAAATTAAAAACAGAGGATGTTTTATCTATTCAAACAAAACGTATGTCTGGTGATTCTAGATTATTTAAGGAAAGCGACGGATATGAAGAAGTAATCATCAATAAGGTTGTTAAATGGATAAACACATCAAATCCTTCCGAAGGACAAACTGAGCTAAATATATGCCCCATCTCTAAATTGGAAATAAGAATGAAAAACGGGGATATTGCAGTTATTGAACCTGCCTATAATTGTATACTTGAGAACCAAAAAAAGTCATGCACAATAGCAGATGGCGAGGTTTTATTTACCCAAAATAATACAGAAGTTCGATTGAAATCACTTGAGTTATTTGATTGGCTGTTAGTCGGGTGGAAATATGAAAGTATTGGAGCTCCCAAAGAAGAGCTACTTGAAGAAACCTTATATACCAGATATTTTTCCTACCTTGACAAAACATACTCAGACTTTATCATGTGTCCAAAAATAGACAAAATCGAAAGAATAAATGGCGATACAAGAAGACATATCGTACATGCAAGTGCGTTAAATTATAGTGCACATCATGGTGACGTTCCTTATGAAAGAATTCATATCACGTTAACTGATACTCCAGAAAATGGTGTGAAAATAAATAAAGTTACAGTCCAAAAAGGTATTTCTGGAAAAGAAAGCAGTATACAATGTAGACGGGAGAACTAAAAAACTTGTTGAACTCCCATGGAAGAACGAAATTACTTCCGTAATCTGTGGTGCGGCGCTTGCGCTGCACGTATGGCTAACGGGACAGTATGACAAGTTCTGTATAAGCGCTTTACAGCGCGAAAAAACAGAGATTTCATGAAATGAAATCTAACTTTACAACCGAGGATGGGAATGACGGAACCATGTATCCTGAAA
>NZ_JCAIUM010000057.1:0-1424 GCF_059445545.1 Paenibacillus sp. Y568 | reverse complement strand
AAGCGGTTGCTCATTGTAGAACAATTGGAAAGTGTAGGAGATGCGTATCATATTCCTGTGCTATTACGCATCCGTGGTGAGCTGGACTTGCATAAGTGGAAACGAACAATACATCAAATAATTGAGCGGCATGATTCCCTACGTACAACCTTCACTTGGGTTCAGGGAGAGCCGATGCAGCAAGTGAATGAACAGACGGATTATGCTGTGGACTATGTGGAGTTACTAGGAGGAGAAGCGGAAATTGAAGCGGCAGTTACAGCTTTCATCCAGCCGTTCGATCTCAGTCGTGGTCCGCTATTCCGAGCGACTCTAGCACGAATAACAGAGCATGAATATGTGATGATGGTAGATATGCATCACATCATCACGGATGGTTCATCCATCGGCGTGCTGGTGAACGAATTCAGCCAACTGTACCGAGAAGAAACACTACCTGAGCTACGTATTCAATATAAGGATTACGCAGTCTGGCAGCGTGAACAGGATGGGAATGACCTAATGAATAGACAAGAGGAATACTGGATTAACCAATTCCAAGGTGAGATCCCAGTACTGAATCTACCACTGGATCATCCACGACCGCAAATGCAGAGTTTCGCAGGAGCGAGCGTAACCATCCGTTTGGAATCCGAACTCAGTGAACTGATCCGGAAGTTGATATCTGATACAGGGACGACATTGTATATGGTGATGTTGTCGGCCTATACCATATTACTGTCCAAATACAGTGGACAGGAGGATGTAGTTGTAGGATCACCAGTAGCAGGTCGTCCACATGCAGATTTGGAGCAAGTGGTAGGAATGTTCGTGAATACATTGGCACTACGTAGTTATCCAGAGGGAAGTAAGACGTTTCGGGCATATGTACAGGAGATGAAGGAACGTGTTCTGGAAGCATTCGAGCATCAGGAATATCCCTATGAACAGTTGATTGAGAAACTGAACGTTCGTCGAGACTTCAGTAGAAATCCGCTGTTCGATACAGTATTCGCGGTGGAGAACATGAACATTGGGGACATTGAGGCAGATGGGCTGACGTTAGAACCCTATCCGCTTCCAGGAAATATTGCGAAATTTGACTTGACCTTCACCGTAGCAGAAGAAGGGAAAGAGATCATACTGGATATCGAATATGCTTCGAAACTGTTTGATAGAGCAACCATCGCAAGGATGGCCGCCCACTACCTACAGATTCTAGAAATGGTGACGGAGCAGATTGATATTCCTCTGGCAGACGTCAGTCTGCTGTCTGGGACTGAACGACGGCAGATTGTTGAGGAATTCAATGATACCTGGAGTGACTACCCACGGGAGAAGACGATTCATACACTATTCGAAGAACAGGCGAAGAAGTCACCAGATAAGGTCGCGATTACCTTTGGATTAGAGACCATGACTTACCAAGAGTTGAACGAGCGATC
>NZ_JCAIUM010000056.1:0-1439 GCF_059445545.1 Paenibacillus sp. Y568 | reverse complement strand
TTATGATCTAGTACATTCTGTTAGAGGGAACGCGGAGTGCTGGGAAACTAGCACGCTCCGTGTGGAGCAGGGGAAAAGCTGGAGATCGCATCAAAGGCTTACCTATTGCTACCGATAGTGGAACAACAAAGGAGCAGTTTGCTACGCAGCTGCTCTCTTTCTTTATTAAGCTAAAGGGCAGAATAGTTCCAATTTATGGTATTATGTATTAGAAATATTATTACTTTGAATGGGAATGGAGACTTATGGGATGAGAATGTATACAGACCCTAAAGGTGAAGCTTACGAGCAGGTAATAGATTTGGCAATACGGAACTCGGAATGTTTTGTACTTGGGGAGAAAATTCCGGGTGATGTGGTAAGGAGCCATTACACAAGCGTATTGGAAGCGTTGGAACCTTATCTGGTGAAAACAATCATAATCCAAGGTGATAATAGGGATGAGTTTACACAAATAAGAAATACCTATCGCAGTAATGCCTTTTATACTGCAGGAACCTACTATTTTTATAGATGCTGCGAAGAAAGCGGGTATGTGCTGAAGCAAATGGCAAACCGCCTGTCGGATTGGATTTATCCTAGCCTGCCGGAAGACTTGTGTTTCTTGAAAGAAGGTGGCGGAGACTACCTTTACTCGGTTGTCCATGAACATATGTATGGTATGGAAGTAACTGAGGAAGAAGCAATTGAACTGATGGATCGAATTACAGGGCTTTTTTTGGAATTAAAGTCTCACCGGGACCTGAATCGTCTGCTAGATGATGCCATTAAGCATAAAACCGACCGGCTGTATATAAGCGGACATGGGCTGACAGAGCTGCCTGAGCGAATCCGGGAGCTTACAGAGATGCGTGATCTAGAAATTTTTGAACAGGATCTTTATCGTCTACCCGAAGGGCTGTTCGAATTAAGCAAGCTTGAACGCTTGAAAATCATGACGGCTGATTTGGAGAGTATTCCCGCATCAATAGCCAGACTGAAGAACCTGAGAGAGCTTTGCATCCAATGTGCGAGCTCGGATCGGCCGGCTCCCGGGTATCGGGTTAAGCCGAAGGAAGAGATCAGCCTAAACAGCATCCCACCGGAGATTGGAAAGTTGGAACAACTGGAGCAACTTACGATTCAATACACCTCGATCCATGAGCTACCCCTCGAGCTAGAGAAGCTGAAGCACCTGCGAATCTTGGACTTAGGAATGAGCATGATCAATCGGAAGCCAGATTTCCTCTATGGTATGAAGCAATTGAAATATTTAAATGTGTCACGGGATTCGTTATGGGAAACGATTGAATCAGAACAGTAGCGTAATGCATTACGCTAACGGGACAGTATGACAAGTTCTGTATAAGCGCTTTACAGCGCGAAAAAACAGAGATTTCATGAAATGAAATCTAACTTTACAACCGAGGATGGGAATGACGGAACCATGTATCCTGAAA
>NZ_JCAIUM010000055.1:0-1443 GCF_059445545.1 Paenibacillus sp. Y568 | reverse complement strand
TATTCAAGCTTCGGGGCATTCGCCCCTCGGTCCGGCAGAAGTTAGAAGTATATTCGGGGATGGATCTTCAGTAGCGAGGAAGCGGAATCAGCCGGACACATCCAATCGACTAAGTGCGCTGACACGCACTTAGTCGATAGGACGTCGTGAATACCCGAACGTTATGCGCAATACCTGATAAAGATTATTAAATACAGGAGATGACAATACATTAATCATATCTCAGTAATAAAAAAGAAAAGCCGTTATGTTAATCAAGAACACGAAGTAATTCATATAGACCAAAAAGCATTAGATAAAATACTTGATGATATATACCCTGATGAAATGTTCGCTGGATTAATACCTATGATGATTGATTGGATAAGCACAGAAGAAGAAGCAAAGTTTGTTCAAGATAGATTTATGTCAAACAAAAAACATAAAATCCTGCCAATACTGATGTGTCCGGATGATTGTGATTTGTCGTGTACAGTAGTTGTGGCAGAGGTTGTTATAGAGCAAGAACAGATACGATGGAAACGACTTGGAGTAGATATAAGCAAAAAGAAAGACGGATTTGAAACACTAGGAAGTGAAGTGAAATGGCTGGAAGAAGTGCCAGAAATGCTATTTGATAAAGAAAATTACAAAACACTTGAAATCATATATAACCCCCATCTAAAACAATAACAGCATTAGTAAATTCGAAGAAGTCAGGTACTGCGCATAACAATGTTTTTCAGCATCGTCGCATTCGCTCCTTGGTCACCAAGAGGGATTCTCGGAGAAGTTGAATCAGGTGACACATCCAACCGGCTAAGTGGCAGAGCCACCCGGACCTATGGTCCTTAAGCCATTTGGACGTCAGAAACACGTTACGTTATACGCAACCCCTTTGAGAAGGTTAAAACATGAAACCAAGTAACAATCAATAATAAATAAAGGTGAAATGAACACTTAAATACAGGATAATTGAAGGAAGAGAAAAAGCATAAATGAATGAAATGAATAAGGATGCATTTACGAAGTAGCAGTTGAGAACCAAGTCACAAGGAATAGTAGAAAGGGTACCTTTCCTATACGGAAATGGATTTGATAGAACCAAAAGATAGAACAGATCAAGATATATCAAATACATAAAACACACAAGACATATATGGATGTGGAATCGAAGAAGAAGGGGCAGCGTATAACATTGCATTTTTGCTTCGTCGCTTACGCTCCTTGGTCGCCAAGAGGTATTTCGGAGAAGTGGAATCAGACGACACATCCAACCGGCTAAGTGGCAGAGCCACCCGGACCTGCGGTCCTTAAGCCGTTCGGACGTCAGAAATGCGCAACGTTATACGCAACCCCTTTGAGATTGATAACCCAATGAAACCTAGTAACAACAAATAAATAAAGGTGATAGATCAGATTAAATCAAGGATAATAGAAGGAAGAAAAAAAGAATAATGAAAG
>NZ_JCAIUM010000054.1:0-1485 GCF_059445545.1 Paenibacillus sp. Y568 | reverse complement strand
ATGATGTTCATATTGGCTGTAGGCCGCATCTTCTACACCGATTTCGGGTTGTTTTTCCAAGTGCCGCGGGATTCCAACTCGTTGTTCAACGTGGCGACCACCATTGACGTTCTCGTGTACAAGCAGCTGAAGACCGCTACGCTAGGTATGGCATCTGCTTCCGCCTTCGTGCAATCCGTCATCGGATGTGCGACCATTCTGATCGCCAACTGGATCGTTCGCCGGGTAGATCCGGACAGCGCAATGATATAAAGGAGGAGTGGGAAAATGACATCGAGAGCAAATTACCAGTCGGGTCTGGAGAAATTCGACCGAATCGGCACCGTCACCAACGTGATTTTCCATGTGATTTTTATCTTGTTGGCGTTGGTCTGCTTGGTGCCTGTCCTTGTGGTGCTATCTGTATCTTTATCCAGCGAGGAGTCCATTCGTCAAACCGGCTACCATCTCTTTCCGACGATTTTCTCCGGAGAGGCTTATGACTATATTATTCAGCAAGGATCGATGATTTCGCGGGCGCTGGGCGTCTCCGTATTCGTTACAGTAGTCGGCACCGTGCTGGGCGTGCTGCTCACCGCTTCAATGGGCTATGTGATCTCCCGGCCGGATTACAAGCTTAAAAAATTTCTGACCATGGTGGTATTCATCCCGATGGTGTTTAATGGGGGCTTGGTATCCAGCTACTATATCAACGCGAATATGCTGGGCCTTAAGGATACGGTCTGGGCGCTTATTCTACCTTTGGCCGTATCTTCTTTCAATGTAATTATTTGCAAAACCTTCTTCACCAGTACCATTCCGGATGGTCTGATCGAATCCGCCGAAATCGACGGTGCGAGCCAACTGCGGACCTTCTTTTCCATCGTACTGCCTATTTCCTTGCCGTTGTTGGCAACCATCGGACTGTTTCTCTGCTTTGGTTACTGGAACGATTGGTTCCAATCCATGTTGTATATCAACAATCAGGACCTGTATTCTTTGCAGGCTTTACTGAACAGTTTAATGAGCAATGTGGATGCGCTGGCGAAGAACGCTTCCACCATGGGTATCAGTTATGCGACGCTTGTTGCCACTATGCCTAAGGAGTCCGCGCGCATGGCCGTGGCGATCATCATTGTCCTGCCTGTGGCCGCTGCTTACCCGTTCTTCCAGAAATACTTTATATCCGGTTTGACGGTTGGCGCCGTTAAAGGATGATCTAAAAATAGACCTGATTCGCTGGGTTTATTATATTCACCGCGCGATGCAGATGGTGGAATACATTACTATAGGGGGATATATTTATGAAAAAGATGAAGAAGCAACTGCTCGCCATCACTACTGCGGCACTCCTGACCTCCGGCCTTGTGGGCTGTGGTTCTTCGAATTCCGACTCGAAGGCCGAACCTTCCAGCAATCAGCCGGCCCAGACGGATTCGAGCAAACCTACCGATTCCGGCGACGTGCCTACGTTGGTATGGTGGACGATCGGCGGTCAAGTTCCCG
>NZ_JCAIUM010000053.1:0-1504 GCF_059445545.1 Paenibacillus sp. Y568 | reverse complement strand
ACTCAACTTTCGCAGCTGGATAATCAGCTTACAACCTTAAGACTGTAAGAAGAATCTAATAAATTTATCCTTATTGACAAAAACACCTTGCTTGTTGGTATCATGGAAGTGTCGAATCAACCATGCCAACAAGAAAGGTGCGTAACTCTATGTTACAACAACATTCCATGTCTGACCAGTCTCGTTTCTCCAAACTTTTTTCAACTCTCCAAATCGGGAAATCCTTGCGTCATGCGGGCATTTCTAAATCGTTTGGCCTTTCGAGTCTCGCAGTTTTCCAAATTATCTTTTCTCTTGTTTTTGAAGGGAAGAACTGGTTTCGGCTACTTGAAAGTGAGCGTGGCGCGGATCTTCCTGGTAAAGATGTCGTCTATCGGTTTTTAAATCAAACTTCATTTGCTTGGCGTCGATTTTTGCAGACCTTAAGTCTTAGAATTGTGCTGCATTTCGAATCACTCATTTCACCTACTCGTGTACGGGTGTTCATCATCGACGATTCCATTCTGAGCCGAAACCGCAGTAAAAAAGCGGAACTACTAGCACGGGTATTTGACCATTCAACGGGTAAATTCACCAAAGGCTACACCATGCTGACGCTTGGCTGGTCGGACGGATTTAGCTTTGCTCCGCTTGACTTTGCTATGCTTTCTTCAGCCAAACTAGCCAATCGAATTTGCGAAATGACTTCGAACCTCTCGAAACGTAGCGTCGGATACAAACGTCGGATGGAGGCCCTTTGTCGGAAGCCAGATGCTGTAGTAGCACTGCTAGAACGGGCATTAACTGCTGGTTTCACTGCTGATTACGTGCTCATGGATAGCTGGTTTACACAGGCTCCACTTCTTCGTCAGTTGACGGGCAAGGGCCTTTCTGTGATTGGAATGGTGAAGGAAATGAAGCAGCGATATCTCGTTCAAGGACAACGATTGACGTTGCGTGAAGTCTTTCAAAGTCTTCCCAAATCGAGGGGTTCAGATATTAAGGGTTCTGTGATCGTCCAAACAACCTGCGGCCTACCTATAAAGCTAGTCTTTGTACGAAACCGAAACAAACGACGGGAATGGCTTGCGATTTTGAGTACAGATGTAGCCCTAGATTCCGCTGAAATCGTACGGATTTACGGAATGCGCTGGAGTATAGAGACCTTTTTTAAAGTGACCAAAAGCTATTTGAAACTAGGGACAGAATTTCAAGGTCGTTCGTTTGACCAACTGATTAGCCACACCACCATTGTATTTAGCCGCTATTTGGCGATGGAATATGAACGACGACAAACCAATGATGACCGAACTCTCGGTGGACTCTTCTTTCTATTTGCCGATGAAGTCCGAGATCTGGACTTCCAGACCGCACTTCAGCAACTCATGGTTTTATTTCTCGATCTGGTTCAAACGAAGACAAAAAAGAATAAAACGTCTGTTTTTTGTCAACTACAAGAATGGATCTCTAGTTTGCCCAGCTATATCAAGGGTTTGTTTAAAGATTTAAGCTGCGAAAGTTGAGT
>NZ_JCAIUM010000052.1:0-1533 GCF_059445545.1 Paenibacillus sp. Y568 | reverse complement strand
TTTAAAACAAACTGACGAGAAATTACTTTCTCTATCAAATGATTTCTCATTTGTTTTGACTTCACTTTCGTGAAATCTACTCACTCGTTGTTCAGTTTTCAAAGACCAATTTGTTCATTTTGTCGTTATCAGTGTTTCTCTGTGACAACTTTTATATCATAACATGTCCGGTTCGTTTATGCAAGCTTTATTTTCGTTTACGTTTCATTCGAGTTTGGCTTGCCGATTCAATAAATGTGTTATTTACTGGCCGGACTAATAATATATCACGTATAATTAATGATTGCAACACTTTTTTAATAAAATTTTATATATAATTAGATAAGAGCCTCGTTTGTTACTTAGAATAAGCTCACCACGACTTATTTAAATGAGAATAAGTATTTTCCTATCAATCTCTACCTCATACTAAATATATATAAATTATCATATTAGACAAGTCCCTAAGGTAAATACACACGAGCACTGCGTACTAGGTATCATCATTAGGCTAAACTTGTATACTCAAGGATCTAGGTGTTATAAAAACCCTTATAAGGCTCAACAATCTGCCACGTGCTAGGACATGTTTAGTTGATACTGTTTTACACATTTTTACCCCATTAAGGAGCACACGACTGGATAAGAAAAACCGTAGATAAATTATGTTCTTAATAAGACTTCTTGCCCTATCTAATCACAAGGGACCGTTTTTAAAAAAATTGGCGAGTACAATATCATCCTTGATTGAGAAATATGCAAATTATAGAAATAATGCGTGATAAATGGACAAAACACGAACTAGTACTGTGCCTACAAATAGATGCTATCAAATACAATGAACACCCTTTTAGGAACTTCTAAAACAAATAGAAGTATTTCTTCCTCCACCTTTAATGCCTTCCTGAATTAATGCTTACCACTTAACAGCTAATTATATAGATAGGCACCTGTAATACATGAGCACTCTTTCAAGCAGCCTTCACGCAACCCTCAATCTAAGAAGGAACCTACCTGCGTCCATACACATCCATAGTTGTTCTTATATACACAGACTTATCACTTAGCATTTGTTCACTTCATAAAGCCACTTCAATATCACACTATGTCCAATAAAAACAACACTTATCATAGCAAAATAGAATAACAAGTCACTTAATTACCTTGTGTTGACTGGTATTAACTTGTTTCTTTACGAAAGAGGTTTTCTCTTTCTAATTGCACATTAAGACAACGTATTTTGCACCCTCCTTCCTCTCTAATCAATGATTTAATAGTTTAAAATTAATGTTGTTTGTAATTTATTCTGTAGTTTTATACTAAAGGTTTCTTATCATCATATCCTCATACATAATAAGCTAAAAAAAATTCCTTTAAATTGCTTCAAAAGTATGATTACCTCTACTTCAATCTTTAAAAAAACGCAAAAAGAACCACCATTGATCGAAATCAACAGTGGTTCTTGTGCTTGGCGGCGTCCTACTCTCCCAGGACCCTGCGGTCCAAGTACCATCGGCGCTGGAG
Source organism: Paenibacillus sp. Y568 (assembly GCF_059445545.1). Taxonomy (NCBI): domain Bacteria; kingdom Bacillati; phylum Bacillota; class Bacilli; order Caryophanales; family Paenibacillaceae; genus Paenibacillus; species Paenibacillus sp. Y568. The sequence continues at coordinate 30 of NZ_JCAIUM010000052.1, read as the reverse complement.
GACTTAACGGTCGTGTTCGGGATGGGTACG
>NZ_JCAIUM010000051.1:0-1607 GCF_059445545.1 Paenibacillus sp. Y568 | reverse complement strand
TTTAGATCTTTTACTTCTATTCTAATGCCTTACCTTCTGTCCATTATTTCTTCCTGCATTTCACTATCATGAATTTTTTGATGCCCTTAATACATCTTTAACCCAGATATTTCAGGTAACGTTGGCGCATTCCTGACGTTCAAGCGGCTTAAGTGACCGTAGGGAACGGGTCGTCAGACTTAGCCGGTTGGATGTGTCGCCTGATTCCACTTCTCCGAAATCCCTCTTGGCGACCGAGGAGCGAACGCGACGATGTAGGAATGTAATGTTAGATGATGTCTTCGACCCTCAGTCCAACTTACAAAGTTTCTTTATAACCTCTTCATCCCATATTTGCACTTCAATATATCTTTCTGGCCCCTTGTCACCATTCTTATTCCATACTTGAGGCATTCCAAACTCTTTGATTATTTCTACTATTTCTTTCTTTGTATATACTTGCTTACGATAAGGCTTCTCGTCTTGATACCTCATTGTAGGAAACAAATCCCCATATGTAAAACTAATTAATTCTTGAGAAATATCATTCCAATCAATCGTTATATTACTAGGTTTTTTATACCATGTGGCAAGCCAATCACAGGGTCCTAAAGTCATATAATGAGGAAAATTATTTATGGGCTTTCCCCCTTTACTAATAAATGCTTCTCGTGCAAGGCGTTCAAGATCCCTTCTCACAAATAGATAGTCTTCAGCTCTTTGACTTGCAAATATTTCTCCCACTTCTCTTATTTGTTTGGATATTTCTATTGCATCATCCATCGACAGCTTTGAGAGATTTCTGAAAGGTCCTAAATTAGTCTCAAAATAGTGGTACATAGTATATGTCATTGGTATATTCCTTTGGTTCTATATATTTTCGAAGATTTCATCTAACGTTTCCGCATTACCGACGTCCAAACGGCTTAAAGACCGTAGGTCTGGGTGGTCCTGCCACTTAGCCGGTTGGATGTGTCACCTGAATTAACTTCAATGAATATTCCTCTTGGTGACCAAGGGAGCATAGCGACCACTGTGGTAATGCAATGTTAGGTGATGTACCATGGCATCTTTGATTTACTTATACATTTTTTTAAGTAGTTAGGCTCTTTAGAGAATTAATATACGGTGTTAAAAAATTATTATTTATTTTCTTCATAAATGATCCATTCAAATAATTCTTTGTAATTAGTAGTATTGGGAAAATTATTGTTTAAATAATTAATTTGATTCCAAAATTCCTCTTCATTAAAAGTAACAAGATTATCAATCATTGAAAGTGCTAGATTATGATGAACGTTGGCTAATTGAAATATTTCTTTACCTGCTTGAACTACATTAACCATACTTTCTGGAAGCTCATCGCTCCCCCATGCTAAATGTCCAGATATTACTCTGATATCAATAAGCGCCTGATATAATAAGGTCTTATAAGCTTTTATTTTCACATCATCCATGAGATACTCCTTCAAAAAGATCGTTATATGTTTTCATGGTATTTCACCTAACGTTTGGCATTCCTGACGTTCAAGCAGCTTAAGGACCGTAGGTCCGGGTCGTCAGACTTAGCTGGTTGAATGTATCGCCTGAATATACTTCTCGTAAATCCCCCTGAGCGATCAAGGGCG
>NZ_JCAIUM010000050.1:0-1722 GCF_059445545.1 Paenibacillus sp. Y568 | reverse complement strand
GTTTCAGGATACATGGTTCCGTCATTCCCATCCTCGGTTGTAAAGTTAGATTTCATTTCATGAAATCTCTGTTTTTTCGCGCTGTAAAGCGCTTATACAGAACTTGTCATACTGTCCCGTTAGCTCAACAATGTCCAACTACCTTAATTTAGAAGGAGTACCTATCCCGTAGCCATAAATTGAACGACCCCTATTACAAACAACAAAAGTACGAAAACAATAATACCGATTAGTCCAATCTTAAAAAAGCTAGAAAAATGTGATTTATGTTTGAGTTGACTCTCGGCACTTATCAATCGCTCTTTAATCTCTTGAATTTCTTTTTCGTGATCCATTGTTTCCTCCCCCTCACTCAGGTGCATTCACTCTTCACCTTGCTGGAATATTATAACATACTTCATTTTTCGGTTTACTTTTTCAATTACTCTAAACTGCCCGTTAGCGTAACGAAGGGCTGCCGTTTGGCATTGAACTATCGTGTCCCGTTAATTGAACAACATGGGCTTGTGCTCCATGAGATTCTTTTACCATATCGACATGAGATGGTCTTCAATGATTAACTAATTACCTCTTTAACTCTAAATAATTCATATTATAAAAATTCATATTATAATCTAATCCAAAGAAATCCACCACTCCAGAAAATCCATTTAATTCCCACTCTCCATTTTTGTTTGGAGTAAAAATGTATTCTCTTTTCCAATCCTTTAACTTCTCATCATCATCAACATATTCTTCCTTAATGCTTAATCTAGTTTGATTAAAAAACTCATTCTCGAAGTAACTCTTATAAATGACCGCATTTGTTATAGTTATTCCTTTATGAAAGACAGTTGGGTAAAATGTGTTCTGTTGTACATACATATCTGACTCGGGATCGGAATCCATATTATTGATAAATAATGATAGAATCTCCTTAGCATAGACTCCAAACTCTTCGGTAAAAGATTTCTCTAATTCCTTATACTCCAGTTTTGATACCTTTTCTCTCAACGCTAAATCAATGATCATTTTTTCTTTCTTCTCAATCATTTCAATTGCAGTGTTTATGTCAAAATCAATTGTTTCTTCTTTTATCGGCATTACTTGTTCTGATGATTGACAAGCCGATAAAAACAAAATAACCATAATAAGTAAAACTAAGTAGGATCTCCTCATAATTAGTTACTCTCCCCTACAATTACACCCTTTTTTAATGTATATAAATTATATTTTTTACCAAGTTTGGCCGTGGTCGCGTAATTCATTAATTATAATGTTCTCCGTAATTAGTCTTCCTCCTCTTTGTTCCACTAATCTGCCCGTTACTTCAATAAAAACAGCAGGCTACCGTAGCGCCTGCTCATTAATGTGTATCATTCAACTAAAGTTCTCCGTTAGTTGAGCGGCATTACTCACTTATTATTTTTATTTGAAATAGTAATTGCAATGTACAGAAGGAGCCCAAAAATTGCTCCTCCAAGCAATACTAATCCAAATTCACCCAAGATTAAAAACATGTATGCAATAGCCATACCCAAAATAATAAACCACAATATTTTCATAGTTCCCCTCCTAAAATACACATCAAATAAGACGTAAGCTTCGATTTAAAGTTGCGCTATCGGTAGCAATAGGTAAGCCTTTGATGCGATCTCCAGCTTTTCCCCTGCTCCACACGGAGCGTGCTAGTTTCCCAGCACTCCGCGTTCCCTCTAACAGAATGTACTAGATCATAAGTTC
>NZ_JCAIUM010000049.1:0-1734 GCF_059445545.1 Paenibacillus sp. Y568 | reverse complement strand
AACAGGAGCAACAGGAGCAACAGGAGCCACAGGAGCGACGGGAGTTACGGGAGCAACTGGAGCAGTTGGTGCAACCGGAGCCACAGGAGTCACGGGAGTAACCGGAGTAACAGGAGCAACGGGGATTGGAGCTACAGGAGCAACAGGAGCAGTTGGTGTAACAGGAGCCACAGGAGTCACAGGAGCCACAGGAATTACCGGAGCGACCGGAGCAACAGGAGTCACGGGAGTAACCGGAGTAACAGGAGCAACAGGAGCAGTTGGTGTAACAGGAGTTACAGGAGCAACTGGAGCAGTTGGTGCAACCGGAGCCACAGGAGTCACGGGAGCAACCGGAGTAACAGGAGCAACGGGGATTGGAGTCACAGGAGTCACGGGAACCACAGGAGCAACAGGAGCAGTTGGTGTAACAGGAGCAACAGGAGCAACAGGAGCCACAGGAGCAGTTGGTGTAACAGGAGTCACAGGAATAACAGGAGCCACAGGAGAAACAGGAGCAGTTGGTGTAACAGGAGCCACAGGAATTACCGGAGCGACCGGAGTAACAGGAGAAACAGGAGCAGTTGGTGCAACCGGAGCCACAGGAATTACGGGAGCCACAGGAGCCACAGGAGCAACAGGAGCAGTTGGTGTAACAGGAGTTACAGGAGTCACGGGAGCCACAGGAGCAGTTGGTGTAACAGGCGCAACAGGAATTACCGGAGCGACCGGAGTAACAGGAGCAACTGGAGCAGTTGGTGCAACCGGAACCACAGGAGTCACGGGAGCAACCGGAGTAACAGGAGCAACGGGGATTGGAGCCACAGGTACAACCGGAGTCACGGGAGCAACTGGAGCAGTTGGTGTAACAGGAGCAACAGGAGTCACAGGAGCCACAGGAGCAGTTGGTGTAACAGGCGCAACAGGGGTAACAGGAGCAACAGGGATTGGAGTCACAGGAGTAACCGGAGTAACAGGAGCCACAGGAGCAGTTGGTGTAACAGGAGCCACAGGAATTACCGGAGCAACCGGAGCAATTGGTGCAACAGGAGCAACGGGGATTGGAGTCACAGGAGTCACGGGAACCACAGGAGCAACAGGAGCAGTTGGTGTAACAGGAGCAACAGGAGCCACAGGAGCAGTTGGTGTAACAGGAGCCACAGGAGCCACAGGAGTCACGGGAGTAACCGGAGTAACAGGAGCAACGGGGATTGGAGTCACAGGAGTCACGGGAGCAACCGGAGTAACAGGTGCAACGGGGATTGGAGCCACAGGTGCAACCGGAGCCACAGGAGCAACAGGAGCAGTTGGTGTAACAGGAGCCACAGGAATTACCGGAGTAACAGGAATAACAGGAGCAACAGGAGCAACAGGAGCCACAGGAGCGACGGGAGTTACGGGAGCAACTGGAGCAGTTGGTGCAACCGGAGCCACAGGAGTCACGGGAGTAACCGGAGTAACAGGAGCAACGGGGATTGGAGCTACAGGAGCAACAGGAGCAGTTGGTGTAACAGGAGCCACAGGAGTCACAGGAGCCACAGGAGCAGTTGGTGTAACAGGCGCAACAGGGGTAACAGGAGCAACAGGGATTGGAGTCACAGGAGCCACAGGAATTACCGGAGCGACCGGAGCAACCGGAGTAACAGGAGCAACAGGAGCAGTTGGTGTAACAGGAGTTACAGGAGCAACTGGAGCAGTTGGTGCAACCGGAGCCACAGGAGTCACGGGAGCAACCGGAGTAACAGGAGCAACGGG
>NZ_JCAIUM010000048.1:0-1781 GCF_059445545.1 Paenibacillus sp. Y568 | reverse complement strand
TCCGTATACTTTGTAAACTTCTGTCCTTTTGTAGCCATGAAAAAATCCCCTCCGATCAACAGTGTTAAGTCCATAATATCATGAACTCTTTTTTCACTGTCTACCGTAAGGGGATAATACCACACCACATACATTTTTTTAAAAGGTGTGCGCTTCAACTTTTTTAATGGATGAGATCAGATTTATTAAGAAACTTCAGAGATTTTCACTGAATAACCTAAGTTTTCGAGCCGACGCACTGCGTACTTTACAATAGATTGCTGTTTCTGTTTGTCAAAATAATCTTCGCCTAGGTCTACATACATTTCTTCCCGTGTTAATAGATAATAGGTTATTCTCAACATAGCATGCGCAACAGAGATCGCTGCTCGTTTTCTTCCTTTTCGCGCCGATGTTCTTCTATACATGGCTCCGAGATAGTTCTTTGACGCTGCAACGGAATGGGCTGCTTCAACTAGAGCAGACTTAAGATATTTATTTCCGTTTTTGGCTTTGGAAGATTTTCTTTTTCCTGCACTTTCGTTATGTCCAGGTACCAGTCCTGCCCATGAACATAAATGTGCTGCACTCGGAAATTGCTTCTTAATATCCGTCCCAATTTCCGCAAGAATCTGTTCTGCCATTCGAGTAGCTATGCCAGGAATAGAGTCTAAACGTTCGACTTCTTCATGAAATGGGGTTACCCTCAAAGCAACTTCCTGATCAAGCACTCCAATTTGCTCACTTAAGAAATCAATGTGAGTTAAAATGGTCTTGATCATTAATCGCTGGTGAGGATTTACATAGCCTTGAAGAGCAAGTTCGAGCTCATCCTTTTTTCACTTCATAGTACGCCTAGCAAAGTTGGCTAGTATTTTTGGATCATCTTCGCCCTCTGCAATAGCACGCAGCATATCGCGAGAAGAAACGCCCATAATATCTGACACAACAGAGCCGAGCTTAATATTGGCTCCTTCTAGTACTTTTTGAATTCGATTGTGTTGTCTGGCTCTTTCTTCAATAATACTGCGGCGGTACCGAACAAGTTCCCGAAGCTCCCGCTGATTTCGATCTGGAATGAAACTTGCTTTGAGTAATCCATGACGAAGAAGCTTGGCAATCCATTCTGAATCTTTGACATCTGTTTTACGTCCAGGCAAAGCTTTCATATGCTGAGCATTCACCACTAAGAATTCAATTCCTTCAGCTTCAAGTAAAATAACAATAGGCTTCCAAAATACTCCTGTGCTTTCCATCGCAACGTGAGTGCATTTATGTTGTTTTATCCAGTCTATTAATTGCAATAGAAAGACCGTTTTAGTTGAAAATGTTTGAATCTCCTTTCCTTCCGACGTTAAGATGCATGCAGTAATATTGTCTTTATGAATATCCATACCACATGCTCGTTCAATGATAACTTCCACCTTGAATACATCCTCTCTATGGCTCAATCGAAGTAGAGGCTGGTGCAACAATCAGAGTAGGATTAATCTCCCATGAGTGCTTCCCGAAAGGGAGCGACAATCTGTGATGCACCGTGATCGTTGGAGTCAGACTAACGGATGGGCTCTATGGCACCATAGTTCATCGACCTTCCTCTCCCAGCCATAGTAGCAGTATAGACAAATTTGCAGTCCCATTTTCATCATCTGTGGTGCGGCGCGTGCGCTGCATGTATGACTAACGGGACAGTATGACAAGTTCTGTATAAGCGCTTTACAGCGCGAAAAAACAGAGATTTCATGAAATGAAATCTAACTTTACAACCGAGGATGGGAATGACGGAACCATGTATCCTGAAA
>NZ_JCAIUM010000047.1:0-1792 GCF_059445545.1 Paenibacillus sp. Y568 | reverse complement strand
CCCTTGATCGCCTAGAAGGATTTCTGAGGAGATTATTCAGGCGATACATTCAACCAGCTAAGTCTGACGACCCGTTCCCTTTGGTCACTTAAGCTGCTTGAACGTCAGGAATGCCAAACGTTAGATGAAATCGTCTAAACATGTTAGTGCAGGAGGTTGGTATATGAAAGTATTATTAAAAGAATTATTGATAAAAGAAGCGAAAGAGATTTATGATATGGCGCTAGAGATAGGTCCGGGTGAGAATGGGTTCGTTAATAGTCTTTATTCTGCAAGTGAAGATATATTTAGTGAGAAGATTTTAAGATACCATGATATGGCAAGAGGAATAAACCTAGAATCAAACTTTGTGCCACAAACTATTTACTGGTTATATATAGATGGTTACCCTTCTGGGTACGGGAAACTACGTCATTATTTAAACGATAAATTACTAGAGCATGGTGGACATATAGGTTATGTTATCCGACCTTCATGCAGAAATAAGGGATACGGAAAATTATTATTACGCGAACTATTGATAAGAGCAAAAAAGATGAATATTAATAGCGTATTACTTACATGCCATGATGTGAACTTGCCTTCAAGAAAAATAATTGAGGCGAACAATGGCAAATTAACTGATTTAAGTGAAGGGGTTTGTAAGTACTGGATAAAGACGACATTGTAGGTCTAATCAAAGAAGAGACGACATCATCTAACAATGCATTCCTACTGCGGGCATTCGCCCTTGATCGCTTTGAAGGATTTTCAAGAAGATTATTCAAGCGATACATTCAACCAGCTAAGTCTGACGACCCGTTCCCTACGGTCACTTAAGCTGCTTGAACGTCAGGAATGCCAAACGTTATCAGAAATCATGTGCTCGTTATTAAAATCTGAAAGGGGCAGTTAGTATGAATCTTGCGAATAAGATTACAATTGCAAGAATTTTCTTAATACCTTTATTTATGTTGTTCTATTCTAAGTATCCTGAGTGGCTGGCTGATGAAAGTAGATTCTTTAGTTTTATAAATCAAAACGGAATTTACATTGCAATTGTGGTATTTCTTGTAGCTTCGGGAACAGACAAGTTAGACGGTTATATTGCAAGGAAGTATAATCAAATTACAAATTTAGGGAAGTTATTAGATCCATTAGCGGATAAATTATTGATATCCGTTGCATTAATTATGATGGTCCAGTCAAATGTGATTCCTGCGTGGATAGCGATTATTATAATCGGAAGAGAATTTGTAATTACAGGACTAAGAATGATAGCATCTGGACAAGGAATAGCCTTGTCGGCGGACAAGTTTGGTAAAGTGAAAATGGTTATGCAAGTGGTTGCCATTGTAGCAATTTTATTAGACAATTACCCATTCGAGTTGCTAACTAGCATTGAGGTAGATTATATTCTTATGCTAATAGCTGTAGGCTTGACTTTATACTCAGGATTTAACTATATATTAAAGAATTATAAAGTGCTTAGGCTTGATAAGATGTGAAGGGAAATCGAAGATGGCACAAGACATCTGATAACATTGCATTACCACTGCGGTCGCTACGCTCCCTTGGTCACCAAGAGGGGATTTCGTAGAAGTAATTTCAGGTGACACATCCAACCAGCTAAGTGGCAGAGCCACCCGGACCTACGGTCCTTAAGCCGTCTGGACGTCGGTAATGCGCGAACGTTATCAGAAAGATCAGCAAATCTATTTTAAACATTGAAGGAGCACTATATGGCGACTATAGCACTGATAAGGCATGGTAGCACCAGTTGGAATAAAGAAGGACGAGCACAGGGTAACTC
>NZ_JCAIUM010000046.1:0-1876 GCF_059445545.1 Paenibacillus sp. Y568 | reverse complement strand
CTCCTCGGTTGCCAAGAAGGATATCGTAGAAGTAGGTTCAGGCAACACATTCAATCGGCTAAGTCTAACGACCCGGACCTACGGTCCTTAAGCCGCTTGAACGTCAGGAATGCCAAACGTTATGTGCAATTGCCCTAAAATCTAAAAATCATAAAACAATGTTAACCTAACTGGGAGGTTGAATATGAATCGGTTCATTATTAGGTCTATCGTAGAAGGAATGGAAATTTATTTTCGGAGTTTTTCGCTAAACTGTGAAATTATTTGTCATGAAGAAGATGTTGAATGGATTATTCCCAAACCCTCATGTTCAGGTCCGTCTATTATATATAGGGCATCGTTACATAAAGAGAATATTGAGGTTAGTATTGAAACGACTATAAAAGGTATAGAAGAAGGAATAATCCCAGCGTGGTGGGTTATTAATCCAGAATCAACTCCTGACAACCTAAAAGAAACTTTATTAACGAAAGGTTTTGTATGTCTTGGTGATGATGAACCTGGAATGGCATTATGTTTAGACAATGCACTAAAATTTCCAGAATGCCCACAATATATTAAAGTCTGTAGAGTACAATCATTGGAAGAGTTTAAGGATTGGATCCATACTGTTAATAAAGCTTTGCATGGTTGGGATTTGTTGAGCACCGATAAATACTATTCTTGGTTAGGCGCAGATAACATTGTTTTTTATTTAGCATACTTTGAAGGAAAGCCAGTAGCGACTTCAGCAACAATTCAAAATGGAAACAAAGGTTCAATAGAATTTGTATCAACATTATCTGAATATCGAAAACGTGGAATTGGCACAGCAGTAAGTGTTACTGCATTATGTGGTTTACGAGATAAAGGCGTAAGTTTAGTTACGCTAAGATCATGCAATGAAGCGATAAATATGTACAAAAAATTAGGATTCCAAACCTATTACAACCAAATTATTATGAAATATGAAAGAAATCAATAATTAGGATTAGAAATTCCTGTGAGCATTTCAAAGAAGAGGGCAACTGCACATAACAATGCATTTTTGCTTCGTCGCTGACGCTCCTTGGTCGCCAAGTGGTATTTCGGAGAAGTGGAAACAGGCGACACATCCAACCGGCTAAGTGGCAGAGCCACCCGGACCTGCGGTCCTTAAGCCGTTCAGACGTCAGAAATGCGCAACGTTATATGAAAGTCCAGAAATGCTGATAAATTCTTAAAGCGGAGGAAATTGAAATTGAATAACATAGTGAACTTTAATTTAATTAAGAATACAATAAATGATTTTGGATGGTATAAATGTAGGTTTGCTAATAGTTTTAGGTTTTTTATTGATCGGGATAAATACTATGAAGAGATTTCTAAACTTGAAATCGTGTTTGATTACATAGGAGAAGAGAGATATTTAATAACAGTTCATTTTAAGGAATTAGGGCCTTATGAGTTAAGAGCTGGTGGTTCTAGAATTCAATTAAGTAGCTTTCAAATTGATGATATTCGTGATCATGGTTGGAATGAATTGAATTATAAGATATCTGATTGTGAAATGGGTGGAGGCATAAAATTGTATTGTAAAGATATCGAAGTAATATCAATTGATATTTGCAAGTAATTCAATGATGTCTGGACCTTCATATAACACAAGTTTCACGCAGCGGACATTCGTCCTCGGTTGGAAGAAGATAAATCAATGAAGTGAACCCACCAACACAGAAACCCACCTGATGAAAGCTAGGGCTAGAAGAAGGTGGGTTTCCGTCGTGAACCTCTGAACGTTAAGCGAAACCCCTGTGAAAACCAGATGAATGAATTAAGAATCAGGATCCTAGAAAGTAAAAGGATGTGAACTGAAGTGAGATTACCCTACAAGATTGGATATATGATCACTCTTACA
>NZ_JCAIUM010000045.1:0-1892 GCF_059445545.1 Paenibacillus sp. Y568 | reverse complement strand
TGACGGGATGGTTTCAGGATACATGGTTCCGTCATTCCCATCCTCGGTTGTAAAGTTAGATTTCATTTCATGAAATCTCTGTTTTTTCGCGCTGTAAAGCGCTTATACAGAACTTGTCATACTATCCCGTTAGCGTAACGAACAAGTATGTCATCCTAGTTAAGCCCATCTTCTGAATAAGATAATGACCGTACCGAATAGTGCTAGGAATACACTTATATCCACGTTTGAAACGATTTATTGACCATCTTTACATTATTCATTTTTGCCCAACTCTTTAAATCCGTGATACCTCTATCCTCATCCTTTGAATACCTAAATGCCATATCTGCTGGGACGATTTTCCTCCTGTAAGGTAATATCCCGATAACAGGTTTAAAGTACCCTCTGATCATAATCACTTTAATATCCCTCGAATTAATTATATTCCCATTTAATATGATTTGCTCACTGGATAGGCTTAACTCGGTTGGTTTCTTGAAAAATATTCTGTACAATGCAAGTAACAGTACAACTAAACATAGAAGAACCGCTGTTAACGAAACGTAGAATACATCTCTGTTATCCCCTGATCTCAATACAAGAATAGATTGACTCAATATAAGAGCAATCATGCCTATGATGCTTCCAATACTTGATGGACTCTTAACTGGATGCGTTATTTTCCTCAACATTGCCCCCCCTGTTCAAATCCCGTATCTTAGAATACCACATATTGGAACTATCCTGCCCGTTAGTGCAATAAGCTCAAACTGCTAGAAATATAATAGAGTAATAAGAAAGCTAGCATGATAATAATAGCTACTTTTGATAATTGTTTTAGTTTTTTATTTTCAAATGTCTTATTTAGTAAATAAAAGAAACCTAAAACCCATAACCCGTCTTTAAAAAAGGCAGCAAACGTAGTTGTAATCATATTTACATTAAAAAATAAACTATTGATAAATGTTCCTCCTCTTATATTTAGAAGTGTAATCACAAATTAGTTTCATATGTTAAACGTAATGAGTATAAAAAGGTTACAAGTATAGGTTCCACTATCCTGCCCGTTAGTTCAGCGACTGGTATCAATGAACACATTAAATCCAGTGTCATCGATGACATCTTGTACTATCTCATTTGGTTGCTTTAGAGTAGTGTCATAAAAAAATTGTTTGTTTGATGGTGAAGTTTCCATTTTATTCAGTAAAAACAAAGAGCGTTCTAATGAATCGATATCCCCTCTGATATTTAGGCGTTCTATTAACTTATCTTTATCTGCTCGTAATATTATATATCTTGATTCTACATTCAAATCCGATACTTGTTTACAAAACCAATCAAGCTCATCTTCTACTACAAAATCAATAACTACATTTAAGTCATTAAGAATAAAATTCCTTGTTAAAGCAAGGATGTTTTTCCATGTTAAATTCAATCGTTCTTCCCATGAAGGTTGTGATTCTCCCTTAAACATATTAAGTAAATCATCACCTTCAATGAGTACACATTGCTTAATATTTCTTGCAAGTTCTTTTGATATCGTTGATTTCCCAACTCCTAGCGGACCCGAAATGAGATAAATTAGTTTGTCTTGCATATCAAGCACCTTCCCAAGAAAATTATTTCTTCTTGGTAAATATTATAGCAAATATCTTCAATATAATTGTACTTTTGTGTATCGGCATCGGTGTTGTCCGAACAGTATTGTTATTGCGTTAACCTGCCCGTTACTTCAATGAAAACAGCAGGCTACCGTAGCGCCTGCTCATTAATGTGTATCATTCAACTAAAGGTAGCAATAGGTAAGCCTTTGATGCGATCTCCAGCTTTTCCCCTGCTCCACACGGAGCGTGCTAGTTTCCCAGCACTCCGCGTTCCCTCTAACAGAATGTACTAGATCATAAGTTCCT
>NZ_JCAIUM010000044.1:0-2235 GCF_059445545.1 Paenibacillus sp. Y568 | reverse complement strand
CAGAATATTAGGATAAGCCCTCGACCGATTAGTATTGGTCAGCTCCATGCATTGCTGCACTTCCACCTCCAACCTATCTACCTCGTCGTCTTCAAGGGGTCTTACTAATTGGGAAATCTCATCTTGAGGGGGGCTTCACGCTTAGATGCTTTCAGCGCTTATCCCGTCCGCACGTAGCTACCCAGCTATGCTCCTGGCGGAACAACTGGTACACCAGAGGTGCGTCCATCCCGGTCCTCTCGTACTAAGGACAGCTCCTCTCAAATTTCCTGCGCCCACGACAGATAGGGACCGAACTGTCTCACGACGTTCTGAACCCAGCTCGCGTACCGCTTTAATGGGCGAACAGCCCAACCCTTGGGACCTACTTCAGCCCCAGGATGCGATGAGCCGACATCGAGGTGCCAAACCTCCCCGTCGATGTGGACTCTTGGGGGAGATAAGCCTGTTATCCCCAGGGTAGCTTTTATCCGTTGAGCGATGGCCCTTCCATGCGGTACCACCGGATCACTAAGCCCGACTTTCGTCCCTGCTCGACTTGTAGGTCTCGCAGTCAAGCTCCCTTCTGCCTTTGCACTCTTCGAATGATTTCCAACCATTCTGAGGGAACCTTGGGGCGCCTCCGTTACTCTTTAGGAGGCGACCGCCCCAGTCAAACTGCCCACCTGACACTGTCCCCGAACCGGTTTACGGTCCTAGGTTAGAACCTAGATACGATCAGGGTGGTATCCCAACGGCGCCTCCTCAGAAGCTTGCGCTCCTGGATCTCAGGCTCCCACCTATCCTGTACAGATCGTACCCAAATTCAATATCAAGCTGCAGTAAAGCTCCATGGGGTCTTTCCGTCTTGTCGCGGGTAACCTGCATCTTCACAGGTATTAAAATTTCACCGGATCTCTCGTTGAGACAGCGCCCAAGTCGTTACGCCATTCGTGCGGGTCAGAATTTACCTGACAAGGAATTTCGCTACCTTAGGACCGTTATAGTTACGGCCGCCGTTTACTGGGGCTTCGGTTCATAGCTTCGGATTGCTCCTAACCACTCCCCTTAACCTTCCAGCACCGGGCAGGCGTCAGCCCGTATACTTCGCCTTACGGCTTCGCACAGACCTGTGTTTTTGCTAAACAGTCGCTTGGGCCTTTTCACTGCGGCCCCCTCGTGCTATTCACACTACCGGGGCACCCCTTCTCCCGAAGTTACGGGGTCATTTTGCCGAGTTCCTTAACGAGAGTTCTTCCGCGCGCCTTAGAATACTCTTCTCGCCTACCTGTGTCGGTTTGCGGTACGGGCACCTTCTCCTGGTTAGAGGCTTTTCTTGGCAGTGTGAGATCATGACCTTCGCTACTATAATTTTCGCTCCCCATTACAGCCCAGCCTTATAGTGTGCGGATTTGCCTACACACAAGCCTCACTGCTTAGACGGACTATTCCATCAGTCCGCGTCACTACCCTGCTGCGTCACCCCATTACTCATAACGGATTACGGTGGTACAGGAATTTCAACCTGTTGTCCATCCACTACGCCTTTCGGCCTCGCGTTAGGTCCCGACTTACCCTGAGAGGACGAGCCTTCCTCAGGAACCCTTAGGCTTTCGGCGGATCAGATTCTCACTGATCTTTTCGTTACTTATACCGGCATTCTCACTTGTATAGTGTCCAGCGCTCTTTTCAGTACACCTTCAACCTCTATACAACGCTCCCCTACCCCAGATGCAAAGCATCTAGCCATAGCTTCGGTGGTGTGTTTAGCCCCGTTACATTTTCGGCGCAGAGTCACTCGACCAGTGAGCTATTACGCACTCTTTCAATGGTGGCTGCTTCTAAGCCAACATCCTGGTTGTCTAAGCAACTCCACATCCTTTTCCACTTAACACACACTTTGGGACCTTAGCTGATGGTCTGGGCTGTTTCCCTTTCGACAATGGATCTTAGCACTCACTGTCTGACTCCCGGATATAAGTACATGGCATTCGGAGTTTGACTGAGTTTGGTAACCCTTGCGGGCCCCGCACCCAATCAGTGCTCTACCTCCACGACTCTTCATTCCGAGGCTAGCCCTAAAGCTATTTCGGGGAGAACCAGCTATCTCCGAGTTCGATTGGAATTTCTCCGCTACCCCCACCTCATCCCCGCATTTTTCAACATGCGTGGGTTCGGGCCTCCAGTGCGTGTTACCGCACCTTCACCCTGGACAGGGGTAGATCACACGGTTTCGGGTCTACGTCCACGTACTAA
>NZ_JCAIUM010000043.1:0-2643 GCF_059445545.1 Paenibacillus sp. Y568 | reverse complement strand
AGTATGACAAGTTCTGTATAAGCGCTTTACAGCGCGAAAAAACAGAGATTTCATGAAATGAAATCTAACTTTACAACCGAGGATGGGAATGACGGAACCATGTATCCTGAAACCATCCCGTCAATACTCCTGCATGCGTCATGACTAACAGGTCATGAGGTGTGAAGTACAGGTAGATTCGGCAAAACAAAGGCTGGAGCCACCTTAACAGAAAAGGTATGTCAATGGATATGCCGCGCGGCTGAAAAACTGGATATGGTGAGAATGTTCTAATATAAAAGAACTGACGAACTTCCGAATGTACGGGTCTAAAGTTAGAACATACGGAAACGTATGTACCATCATACGATGGGGTGAGTGGCGTAAAGTAAAAATTGTCCCTCTGAAATACGCTATGCCGAACTAAGGTGGCATCCAGCTCACAGGCCTAGAGGAAGCACCTAAGTCCAGAGCGAAAAGCTAGGTTGTAAGGGACTTGGAAAGCAAGGCACGTCGCAACAAGGGCTGTTACCCGAGACGGTTGCAATAAGGATATACCGAAATGCATTTAGTCTTGTGAGGGTAGGGGCACGACTGATGAATCTCCTGTAATGGGAGTGGAAGAACAGCCCCAAGTCTAACAGAAAAGAACAATCATTTTCCAAACGTGAATGGCACCGGTCGGGTAAGAACGTGGGAACATCCCCTCAAAAAGGAGGGATGCCACAGTGCAAGCTTTGCGAAATTGGGAGTACTACGGCATGACGGAATCTTTTACGGACTTATACGAGAGAGCCTGCAAGCGTGAATCCTTTTCACACCTTTACGATCTAATCACATCCAGAGAAAATATTCGGCTTGCTTATCGAACAATGAAATCCAATAAAGGATCAAAGACGCCAGGAACAGATGGGAAAACCATCACAGACATTGAAAAGGTGTCCGAAGATGAACTAGTAAGAGAAATCCAAAACAAACTAAAGTGGTATCGCCCTAAGAAAGTCAGACGGAAATTCATAGAAAAAGACAACGGCAAATGGCGACCGCTTGGAATTCCTTGTATACTGGATCGAATCATTCAGCAGTGCTTTAAGCAAGTGCTTGAACCCATAGCAGAAGCTTATTTCTACAAACATAGTTATGGTTTCAGACCGTTACGGTCTACACACCATGCGATGGGAAGAGTTCAATTTCTTGTGAATCGAGCACAAATGCATTATGTGGTAGATATAGACATTTTAGGATTCTTCGACAATGTAAATCACACATTGCTATTGAAGCAGCTATGGAATATGGGGATTCAGGATAGAAAAGTGTTAGCCTGCATCTCCAAAATGCTGAAAGCCGAAATCGATGGAGAAGGTATACCTTCAAAGGGAGTACCTCAAGGGGGTTTGTTGTCGACATTACTTTCAAACGTCGTCCTCAACGACTTAGATCATTGGGTTGCTGATCAATGGGAATTCTTCCCTCTGTCACAACCTCATAAGACAAGAAGTGGTGAATTGTATACAAAAAAACGCACTTCCCTCAAAGAAGGATATATGGTGCGTTACGCCGATGACTTCAAAATCATCTGTCGAGACTACAAGACCGCCTACAAGTGGTATCACGCGGTAGTGTCCTATTTAAAACACCGTCTGAAACTAGAAGTTTCACCGGATAAATCGCAAATTGTAAATCTGAGAAAGCGAGAATCTGAATTTCTAGGATTCACAATCCGAGCGAATAAAAAGGGTAAGATTAGAGTAGCGCATACAGGCATTAAAGCCAGTAAAAAGCAGAAGATCAAGATGGAAGCCAAAAAACGCATTCAGAAGTTAAGAGTTTCTCCAATTGCCCTAAATGCATCACTCTTTAATAGTTTTGTTTTGGGAATCCACAACTACTTCAGTCGGGCAACACATGTCAGTGTTGAGTTCTCACGTCTTGCTTATGACCTGCGAGCCTTCATGTATAATTGTCTTAAACAAATCGGGAAATACGAACATCCAACTAACCCACCGCCAACATACAGCAAATTTTACAGCTTGGGTTACAGAACGTTCAAAGTGGCTAATGTATATTTATATCCGCTTGCCAACGTGAAAACAAAGAACACCATGGGTTTCAGTCAAGATCTTTCACTCTATACAACGGCAGGCAGAGAACAAATACACAAAAAGCTTCGTCCGGATCTACGTCAAGAAATTCTTTCTTTGATGGAATCCAATATCCCGAATCAGAGTGTGGAATATATGGATAATCGGATAAGTCGGTACAGCATGAAGATGGGGAAATGCGAAATTACAGGAATGTACCTTTTCGCACCTGACGTTTACTGCCACCACTATATGCCATTATATCTCGGGGGAAGCGATAAATTCAATAACATGCGCATTCTCCATAAAGAGGTATTTCAACTCATCCACCATACTCACAAAGAGACGATTGAAGTACTTATAAATAGACTAGGTATCACAGACTTGATGAAAATCAGGATCAATCAGTACCGTGATAAATATGGACTTGAACCAGTCTGATTTTCCCAAATCTATGAGTAACGAGGAACTTATGATCTAGTACATTCTGTTAGAGGGAACGCGGAGTGCTGGGAAACTAGCACGCTCCGTGTGGAGCAGGGGAAAAGCTGGAGATCGCATCAAAGGCTTACCTATTGCTACC
>NZ_JCAIUM010000042.1:0-2806 GCF_059445545.1 Paenibacillus sp. Y568 | reverse complement strand
CCTTGATCGCCTAGAAGGATTTCTGAGGAGATTATTCAGGCGATACATTCAACCAGCTAAGTCTGACGACCCGTTCCCTTTGGTCACTTAAGCTGCTTGAACGTCAGGAATGCCAAACGTTATACGCAACCCCTTTGAGAATTGTTAAACTGAAATGACCAATAAACCTTCAATAACGGTGAAACGATTAATTATATAAATTATTACTGATGGGTAGACATATAAGGCATAAATCAATTTAAAGGATATGTTTGCATTTACGAAGAAGTAGTTGAAATCTTAGGACAAATGGATAGTAGAGAGGTAACTTTCCTATGCGGAAACGGACTGATAGATCCGAGAGACACAAACATATAAAGACATATTAAATACATAGGCTATGTTAATACTCATTGTTGATGGACATTCGTTCTATAATAGTGTTAAGAATGCTTGTTCGAAGTTAATAAAACGTATAGAAATATCACAGAAATCTTTAGAGGAAGTTTCAGGGAGGATGGTGTATTTATGAATCATTTTAAATATTTTCTTTTTCAATTTGGACAATACAGTGTAATCATCAGTTTATTTGTTTTTCTTAGTAAATATATTGGTAAGCCATTTACTTATATTGACGTACTAACGGGTGTATTATTTCTTGCAATCGTTGTTATTCTAGATACATTTACAAGTAAGTTCAGAGCTAACTTACTTCCTATTCAATTCATGCATAGATTTTCTCTTTCTTTAATTTCCTTTATTTTGGTATTTATATGTATAGGGTTTGTAATAGGAGAAATACAAGTGAAGATTTAATTAGCTTGAGTAAATTAGTCTTATTTAACATAAGGAGGCTCTTTAAAGATTTACTCACCAAAATAAACGAAATAGAGTCGATCCTACAGCTTAGTAGAGCCAACTCAATTTTTATTTTCCGACCCGACTAAATCAACATTAAAATTAACCTAGCCAGTACATAAACAAACAAGACAGCTATGTGAGTGTTATCGAAGAAGAAGGGGCAGCGTATAACAATGTTTTTCAGCATCGTCGCTGACGCTCCTTGGTCGCCAAGAGGAATTTCGGGGAAGTGGAATCAGGCGACACATCCAACCAGCTAAGTGGCGAAGCCACCCGGACCTGCGGTCCTTAAGCTGTTTGGACGTCAGAAATACGCAACGTTATAAGAAATCCGGGGTAAAGACATTTGTTATTGCTTAGGACATTTCAAAGAAGTAGATTTGAAGTGACATGCTACTAGGGTTTATCGAGGAAGCAAATTTGAAATGACATTGTACTGAGGCATTTCGAAGAAGTAGATTGAAGTGATATTTTATTGAGGCATTTCGAAGAAGTAGATTGAAGTGACGTTTTGCTGAGGCATTTCGAAGAAGTAGATTTGAAGTGACATTTTGCTAGAGCGTTTCGGAGAAGTGATTTATTAAAGAATTAATGAGAATATTCAAAGAAGCCCCGGACATCTTATAACAATGCATTTTTGCTTCATCGCTGACGCTCCTTGGTCGCCAAGAGGTATTTCGGAGAAGTGTATTCAGACGACACATCCAACCGGCTAAGTGGCAGAGCCACCCGGACCTACGGTCCTTAAGCCGTTTGGACGTCAGAAATGCCAAACGTTATAAGAAATCCGGGGTAAAGACAGTTGTTATTACTTAGGATATTTCAAGGAAGTTGATTTGAAGTGACATGTTACTAGGGTTTATCGAGGAAGAAAATTTGAAATAACATTTTGCTGAGGCATTTCGAAGAAGTATATTGAAGTGATGTTTTTACTGAGGCTTCAAAGAAGTATATTGAAGTGACGTTTTACTGAGGCATTTCGAAGAAGAAGATTGAAGTGACATTTTACTGAGGCATTTCGAAGAAGAAGATTGAAGTGACATTTTACTGAGGCATTTCGAAGAAGAAGATTGAAGTGACATTTTACTGAGGCATTTCGAAGAAGAAGATTTGAAGTGACATTTTGCTGGAGCTTTTCGGAGAAGTGATTTATTAAAGATTTAGTGAGAATATTCAAAGAGGCCCCGGACATCTTATAACATTACATTTTTGCTTCGTCGCTAACGCTCCTTGGTCGCCAAGAGGTATTTCGGAGAAGTAGAATCAGGCGACACATCCAACCGGCTAAGTGGCAGAGCCACCCGGACCTGCGGTCCTTAAGCCGTTCGGACGTCAGAAATGCGCAACGTTAACTGAAACTCCTTGAGAAATGTAAAAGGCATGAAAAAGCACTAATTAAAGAGATGTTAAAGATGAGTAGAGCTTAAAACTGATATGAAAGTTTCCATACGGAAACAGATTTAAAGTGAAAACCATGAAAACATGATCAACTCATAACGAATATGGAATGTTTCCCACACGGAAACGATAATTGAAAAGGTAGAAATGAAGAGCCTATATTTCAAGGAGTGTTTCCTATGCGGAAACAGGATTAGATAGGATCATTAAAGAAATAAGAGAGTTAAAGAAGGAAACACGTAAAAACCGGAACAAGTAATTTCGAAGGGTAAGTCGAAGAAGAAGGAGCATCAGTTAACAATGCATTTTTGCTTCGTCGCTGACGCTCCTTGGTCGCTAAGAGGTATTTCGGAGAAGTGGAATCAGGCGACACATCCAACCGGCTAAGTGGCAGAGCCACCCGGACCTATGGTCCTTAAGCCGTTCGGACGTCAGAAATGCGGATACGTTAACTGAAATTGTTGTAAAGCTTATAAATACATAAAAGCTGAAGTTACTAAAAGTAAAAAATGATTGTTAAAGTGGGGTCCGATTGGTGATGAAAGAATGGTTTTTTAAGGAACCAAGG
>NZ_JCAIUM010000041.1:0-3943 GCF_059445545.1 Paenibacillus sp. Y568 | reverse complement strand
CCTAGGTCGCCAAGAGGTATTTCGAAGAAGTGGAATCAGGCGACACATCCAACCGGCCAAGTGGCAGAGCCACCCGGACCTACGGTCCTTAAGCCGTTTGGACGTCAGAAATGCGCAACGTTACCTGAAATATCTGGATAGGGACATATGAAGGGCATTAAAGAATCGATGATAGTGATAATCAGGAAGAAATAATGAATAAAAGGTAAAGGCATAAGAAATAAAAGCGAAAGATCTAAAAAACAGGTTTGAAATCAGCATAGAGGCATTTCGAAGAAGAGATAGAAATACATAAAGAAAATCAAAAAAAACTAAGTGAGATTAAATACGTTAAGAACATCAAGAACATCAAGAACATCAAGAACATCAAAGACATGAAATACACCAAATAAAATTAAATGATATAAGGAATTTGAAAGTAAATTCAGAGAAGTCAGATACATCAGGTAACACCGCATTCCTACTGCGGGCATTCGCCCTTGATCGCCTAGAAGGATTTCTGAGGAGATTATTCAGGCGATACATTCAACCAGCTAAGTCTGACGACCCGTTCCCTTTGGTCACTTAAGCTGCTTGAACGTCAGGAATGCCAAACGTTATGCGAAATTGCTCTATAAACAATGAAGAAGCCCAACCCCATGAAAAAGAATATAATCTGGACTCAAGAGGGAAAAGCCGAGGAAGAACAAGAATCATAGGAACAATCGCTCCAAGAAACGCCGAGGTCGGCGGTAGGATCGAACTCCTATGATTCTTTTGACGTCTAGATTATATTCAGGAAATTTCATGGGGCCGAAAGATTCGCAAGACTTTCCTAATCCCATACCTTTGATTCCTAATGATAACTCGACTAAGCGGAGGAGCATAATTATTCGTCCCGAGGGATTTCAAAGAAGAAGGTTACTTGGAAGAAGATAAAGAGTGAGCTTAGGCACGTAACCATCATAGAGACGAATAATTGCAAAGTAGAAGACTGAGTTATCAAAGAAAAGAAGGAATCAAAGGCAAGAACAAAGAAGGATTAGGAAAGCGAATCTTTCGGGGGCCAATCGAAGAGGACGAGCAACTACGCATAACAATGCATTTTAGCTTCGTCGCATACGCTCCTAGGTCGCCTAGAGGGATTTCTGAGAAGTGCATCAGGCGACACATCCAACTGGCTAAGTGGCAGAGCCACCCGGACCTACGGTCCTTAAGCCATTCGGACGTCTGAAATGCGAAACGTTATCGGAAACTTCTGCAATGTGTTAAAACATAAAAGTGAAGGTGATTAGTATGAAAAGCTCGAAAATGGAATTTTTAGAACCATGGGAATCAGAAACCTCGAGTGTTTTTCTCGATGAACTTAGTAAAGAAATTTCTGATAATCACATTCTCAAAGGAATCAAACTAACAGTGGTTGCTAGAAGAATAGATCGAGACGATGTGTTATTTCAATATCAAGAGGTTCCTGATAAGTATGTTCAAGTTCATTTAACTTGGAAGAGTAATGAAGAATCAGATGCTCAATGGCCTAAATCAAAAATATATGAGGCACTTGAAGAATGGGTAAATGAAGTAATGCTCCTAGATAATAAGGAATATGAAGAAAATTGATTATAAGACATTAGATATATTCGGTAGTGGATTCAAAGATGGCAGAAGCATCCGATAACATTACATTTCTGCGTCGTCGCTGACGCTCCTTGGTCACCAAGAGGTATGCCAGGGAAGTATAATCAGGCGACACATTCAACCGGCTAAGTCTGACGACCCGTTCCCTTCGGTCACTTAAGCCGCTTGAACGTCAGAAATGTGCGAACGTTATGTGAAATTGGGGCAATACATGTTAAAACCATTTTAATTACATCAATGTAATGTAGAAGTAAATCTGGGGGGATATCGTGGGATTTAATGATACTTATAGGTTTGGTGCACATGCAATAATCCTCAATGAACAAGATCAAGTGTTAATGCTAAAACGTACATACGGAAATAAAGGATGGAGTTTACCAGGTGGAGGAGTTGATCCTGGAGAAACGATTCATCAAGCACTGATTCGTGAATGTCGTGAAGAACTAGGATTAGATATTTATGATATTGTGTTAACAGGATTTTATTATCATAGTAATCTCAATGCTCAAGTTGGAATATTTCGCTGTTCAATACCTGGTGACAAAGAAATAAATCTAAGTTCTGAACATTCAGAATATAAATGGGCAGAACTAGCTGAATTAAGTGAAGTACAGCGTATTAGGGCTATTGATGCAATAGAATATAAAGGACAAATTATAAGTCGTTCTTTTTGATAGATAATATTTTGTGGGATTCATCAAAGAAGGCCCCAACATCACATAACATCGTATCTACGCTGCGGGCTTCGCCCTTGGTTCGCAAGAAGAGGTAAGCAGAGAAGTAGATTCAGCTCACAACCCTGCGAGGCTAAGTCCGTCGGACCCGGCGCGATGCGCCTTAAGCCTCTCAGGTTCGTAGATACCCAAACGTTATGTGAAAGTTAGGTCTGAACTGAAATTTGAAAGATAGAACGCCCGCAACGTCCTGTTGCTGAAGTGAATGATTTAAGAGAGTAAAACAATTATAAAGAGTCTGGTGGGAATGCTATGTTTGGAATAAAAGTAGAAAGAGTCAATGATAATCTGGTTATTAGGTGGCAATTATCCAAAATAGAAATCCCCATTTCTGAAATTTTAGACGTATCGCATGATGATACTTATGGAGGGGATCAAAAGGATGCTATTAGAATTGGTACTCCATATGGTACTACCGATAGAATTAAAATAAAGACTAATTCTAAAACCTATATTCTATTTACAACAAATGTAATCTCATTAAATAAAAAAATCAGTTCGATTAGGAACTAATGAATCATACACTAATCCCCGGCTGTTTATAGGTGAAAGTCAAGACATGAAAAGACATTAAAAAAGAGTTCAAAATCAATAGAACTAGGGTCGACATCCTGTCTTAATTCAAAGAAGAGCCCGAACCATCACATAACACGGCATTCCTACTGCGGGCATTCGCCCTTGATCGCTTAGAATGATTTTCTGAGAAGTAGACTCAGGCGATACATTCAACCAGCTAAGTCTGACGACCCGTTCCCTATGGTCTCTTAAGCTGCTTGAACGTCAGGAATGCCAACGTTATGCGAAAGCACTTTAAATGATGTCAAAACAAATACATTCATTAAGAAACGAATAAATAAGAAATAGGTGATGTGGTATGAGCTGGGATGTAACATTTATGAAGCTGAATAAGAGCGTTTGTAGCGTCGAGGATATAGATGATGAGATGACTGAAGAACTAGGAAACAGAGATGAAATAATAAACATGATAGGTAAGCTATTTCCTGAAGCTGATTTTAGTGATCCGTCTTGGGGATTACTGGAACAACCAGGCTATTCTGTGGAGTTTAATATCCCAGAGGAGAACAATATTACAGAGATTATGCTACATATACGAGGTGATGAAACCTCAATTGAAGTAATAAAGAAAATTCATGAACATACTTCCTGGATGGCGATTGATGAAGAAATTATCGACTTTAATAATAGGCCTGAGCAGGGTTTGGAAGATTGGCAAAATGCTAGAGATTTATTAATCAAAGAAGTAAGTTCAAGAGAGAAGAAATGGTATGAATTTTGGAAGTAATACTAAGAAGAAAGTGCCTTCGCATAACAAAACATTCCTACTGCGGGCATTCGCCCTTGATCGCCAAGAAGGATTTCCAAGGGGGTTATTCAGGCGATACATTCAACCAGCTAAGTCTGGCGACCCGTTCCCTTTGGTCACTTAAGCTGCTTGAACGTCAGGAATGTCAAACGTTAAGCGAAACCCCTGTGAAAACCAGATGAATGAATTAAGAATCAGGATCCTAGAAAGTAAAAGGATGTGAACTGAAGTGAGATTACCCTACAAGATTGGATATATGATCACTCTTACA
>NZ_JCAIUM010000040.1:0-4496 GCF_059445545.1 Paenibacillus sp. Y568 | reverse complement strand
TTCAGGATACATGGTTCCGTCATTCCCATCCTCGGTTGTAAAGTTAGATTTCATTTCATGAAATCTCTGTTTTTTCGCGCTGTAAAGCGCTTATACAGAACTTGTCATACTGTCCCGTTAGTTGAACAAGCTCTCATTTAAATACATCAAAAACTTTACTTTCACCATCTTCATACTTGCAAATAACAATTTGTAAGTTTTTTATATTCCAGTCTAAGGAACGTAAATATAAAAACGAATTATTGAACTCTACAATTTTGTCACTAGTAAGATATTGTGAATCGAAATATTTATCGTATTGTTCATTATAACCAGGTGTTTCAATAGTATTTGGCATAAACACACCAGAAGGCTGTTCCTTTGTTTCATTGATGACTCTAGAACTAATATCGTATTGATAGGTATATAGAATTTCGTTAGAAAAAGACATATCATCATTTCCAATATAGATTGTTGTTCCATCTTAAGATACAGATGCCGTCATCATGGAGATGTCAAATGATTTCATATGTTCATATGAAATCCGATTCGTAACAAGTGAATTTTGCATATTATATACAATGACTCCAAATGTACCCTGAATAACCGCTATATTGTCATCGGCATATAAAAGTCGGGGCATTTCGGCACCTATATTCATATGTGGAATGTCAGACAGGTCTACGGATAATTCTTCAGATGCGTTGTTTAAACATCCAGCTAAAATTAGAAGTGCCCAAATAATTACTGAAAAAAGCGCAAATTTGTACTTCATTTAATATCCCCCTTAGTTTCGCTTATTAAGCTCTTCTCCCTCTATGAAGAAAGCATTAGCTCTCATTTCCTCCTGTTTTCTTAAGTTTTCATAGCATCATTGGTATTTGAGCATTTAAATACTGGAATAGGGATGAATTAAAGGTTAATTCTGGATATATGGAGAAAAAACGATCCTTATCTACTTAACCACTCGTATCCAAAAAGTGGAAATAGTTGTAGTTATGGTCGCACTGATGGATGTCCACATATCTCATAGAGGTCAACCCTCCCAAATCTCACAGAGTCTTCGCTCTAAAATTCCTTCGTCCAACCTTACCATGATGTGGATGTCAGTTATGCTGCCCGACAGGGTCTTTGTCCGTATTATAGTTTTTTTACTGACTAATCCGTGCTTCAAATATAGTTACCTGCTACTTTACTTCAAGAATCCAAAAGAAACCTAAGCTACTCTCGTTAGTTCTGCCATATGGGGAATATCCCTTAGCATATGCTCTTCACTGAATTCACATTGCTTCTTACCAATCGTAAACAGAATCCGTATAAGCTTATTGCATATTGCGATCAGGGACTGCATTTTCTTCAAAGGATTATTTGACCGTGTTGTAAAATATTGATGTAAAGCCTTGAATGCACTATTCTTAGCGACTAAAGGCATGGCTACTCGAAAGAGAAGCGCCCTGAGTGCTTTTCTCCCTCTCTTCGTAATCTTTGTTTGGCCCTTATGCTTTCCAGACGTATTCTCCCTCAGACTCAGCCCAGCTAATTTTATGATCTGCTTAGGATGAGAGTAATAACTGAGGTCCCCTACCTCTGAAAAGAAACCTGCAACCGTATCTCTACCAATACCCTTAATCTCCAACATTTGTTCAACACCTGGAATCTGTTCAAGTAAAACATCGATATTTGAATCCAGTTCTTCGAATCTATTTTTTATGAGTTCATACTTATCTATTAACGTGCGTAGCTCTAATTTAGCCATTGTTGAACCCTCAAGAATGCCTATCGAATGACTTGCTGCTTCTTTGAGTTCAGATATTCTACTGAGTCCAACCGCACGGCTAACAGCTTTTCTAAGATACGTTAAGATCTCATGATCGGAAATCTTACTTAATTCATGTGGTAATACATTGAGCTTTAAAAGCTGTAATGCCGATTTTCCTTCCCAGTCTTTAAATACGGTAAGAAACTCAGGAAAGTAACGATCTAACCAATTGTGGATTTGTCCTTGAACCGCTTGTAGGTCAACAGATAGAAGATCGCGTATCTTTTTTGCCACTCGAAGTTCTGCGTACACTCCCTGTGGAATATTGGGTACAGCATATCTCCCATCTTTGACTAACTGTGCAATTACCCTAGCATCTTTTACATCATTTTTTGTAGGTGAATTGTCGTCTAGCTCCTTGCTTTTCTTTACATGCATCGGGTTTACTACGACAAATTGAATACATTGATCTTTAAGAAAGTGAGCTAGATTGAGCCAGTAGTGACCTGTTGGTTCCATTCCTACAATCACTTTTTCCATCCCTTGATCTTTCATTAGTTGTTGAATCCAACTTAGAAAGTGATTGAAATCTGAGTTCATATTTTCAAAATGGAAAGCCTTCTTGAACTCCTGCCCTCTAAAATCCTGCGCACGTGCAACGTGCTTGTACTTAGCGATATCTACGCCAACTATTAGAGTTTGAGAAGTGATTTGAGCTATCTTCTCATTTTGGTTATAATTCATATTATCTGCCTCCTGATATTCGAATTCGTCCCTTTTGCTGGCCAGCTTAGGACAATTCTTATGATATCAAGAGGCCTTTTATTGTTCAAACGTCATTCTTACTCATTACAGGAATGCTGCCCGTTAGCGTAAAGAAGGGCTGCCGTTTGGCAGCCCTCATGAAATTGAACTATAGTGTCTCGTTAGCGCAACCATTGCAGTAGTAGTAGAAATTTAAATGATATTGTTACTTCTTAAAAAATAAAATGTTTGAAACCCTTTTGACTTCATCAAGGTTTTGTGCTGGTGCAATGTAATTATTCTTAAATGTAGAAGTATAAATATATTCAAAATCCTTGGATACATCAACCATTAATTCTATATACTGTCTTGGATTTCCGTAGATTATTTCTACATTTCTTCTATCTAAGCTGTACAGATTGCTATCTAATTCATCCTTAATAATCTTTAATATATTTCTTGAATCAGTTGTAGACACTTTTTCATCCCCATTCTTATTAAACACCAAGTGATTTGATATTTCCGTGCTCTTTCCGTCTATCCTTATAAATCCATCGATTTTTGTTTTGGAAATCAAGCTCTTCTTAACAGTCACGTCCAGTCGTATACTCACCGGTCTATGATAATTATCCCTATATTCTAAGCCATAATAAGTTTTACTTACATGTTTCGGTATGTGGTAATTAATTAGAAAGGTAACTATCCCCAAGATACCTAGGATAAAAATTATTTTAATAAGTTTTTTTTTCATTATTTCCACCAAGACCTTCCGATAACCTATTATTTGCGAACTTAGTACACAGGTATTAATTATTATAAATCAACAATGTTAACTCCTATTTATAATACCAAATTAGGTAGTCCAAGGCCTGACTATAGAACACTCTTTCATGCAAATATATTACGCATAACTGCCCTTTAGTTGAATAGCGGCAGATTTCTAAAAGGGATCTACCGCTATTCTATGCTAAAAAAATCGTCGATACATTTCTCTCCTGCATTCGCCACGAAGTTGTGCGTATATTTGCGTGGTTGAGGCTTTCTCATGACCCAGCATACCTTGGATGAAATCCAAGGGAGCACCGTTATCAAGGAGTTGACAAGCATAGGTATGTCGAAAGCGATGCGGATAAACATTCGTTTCAATCTCTCCTCGATCTGCAAGCCGTTTTAATGCCCATCTAATTGTAGGAATAGCCATGCGTTTAGTTGGGTTGGTATCCGTTACGAATAAGGCTTTACAGGTATCTCTACGACTGGTCAGGTACTTCCTTAACCATACTTTGCACTCTGTCGTAAAGTACACTTCTCTCTGCTTGGAGCCCTTACCGTTTACGACTATAGAGCAGTTTTCCCAGTTGATATCCTCGATATTTATCCTCTCTACTTCCCCGACTCGACAGCCAGTACAATAGAGAAGTTCAAGCAGCGCTCTTTCTCTTAATGATTGGCACGAGATCTTAAGATGAATAACATCTTCCTCGACTAAAAACTTAGAAATTCGCTTGTCCAATTTGGGTTCTCTTAGTTTTAAAGAAGGATTTGAAGTAAGGTAAGTCTCTTCATACGCATAGCGAAATAGGGATCGGACGAAACGAATTCGATGCCCTAGGCTGCTTGGCTTCAAACGTTCTGCTTGTTTCGCCAAATATTGCTTCAGCATTGGCAATGTAATCTCCGCTATCTCGGGATCACCTAGTTCCGTCATTAGCATTTTGTTCTGGAGGACGTAGGCGTTCAATGTTCTCGGACTATATCCTTGAATTCGTTTATCAGCCTCATATAGATACCACAACTCACTTAAATTCATAATAAAACCTCCCCTTAGAAGCTATTACATCTAGGTTTGCTTCTAAAGAGAGGTTTTAATCTTCTAACCTGCTTGTGCTAGCGGTAGCAATAGGTAAGCCTTTGATGCGATCTCCAGCTTTTCCCCTGCTCCACACGGAGCGTGCTAGTTTCCCAGCACTCCGCGTTCCCTCTAACAGAATGTACTAGATCATAAGTTCCTCGT
>NZ_JCAIUM010000039.1:0-6375 GCF_059445545.1 Paenibacillus sp. Y568 | reverse complement strand
CGAATACTACAATAAAGAGCGATTCCAGAAAAAATTAGGCGACCTCTCCCCGGTAGAATACCGTGAGGCGATCGCCGCTTAACACTCTCTTTTATTACTGTCTACTTGACGGGGCTATGACCAGTGCGTCTTCTTTACTGTTGTCTTTTATTGTGACTGCAGAGTTAATTTTCATGGGAGTTCAATGAACTAGCTTTTTATCTTGTCTTCAAGGAGTATTAAGTGTTTCCTCAACACTTTCAATCGGTCCATATCCAGGAGACAAAGTCCTCCATTAAAAATATACTTATGGTTATCACTCGCTACCTGGTTCGTCAATAGCTGTATTTTCACCGCCCGAGCAACCGGGCGCGGGGCAACAATCCACATGCGCCTAGTAAGCTTTGAAAGCGACGATTATCGAACTAATCATAACTACAATCCCGCCGACCTTGCTCATGAAATAATAGAAGTCGCTCGGCTCGGGGTTCTCGTACATGAGTCGCTGCGGAGATAGACGGAACATTAAATCTTGGAAGGCTTGATAACGGAAGCTGCACCAGCCAAAGATCAACAGGCCGATGGCAAGAAATAGAAACCCTGGCATGCCTCGTTTGACATGGTAATCGGAGTAAGCCGCGCTTACGAGCGCCGACGGCTGGAAATCTTCTTCCCCTTCCTCCTTAATCCGCTCTCCGTTGGCATACATCTGAATAGCCATGACGATATTGCCTTTGTCATCGTAGCTCAAGAGCAAGCCATTATTATCCTCGACGATGTAGAAATGGCCGTTTGGATAGGTCACTCGGAACTGGTTCGAGTAAGGGGCGCTTTTGTCCGTAATCGCATAGGACTGCCCGCCGATGATCACTGTGCGGTGCAACTCATCGTCGGTGCGTACTTGGACGGGAGCAGCCGTGCTACTATGATAGGTGACGAGACGGTCTTGCTCGCCGGCGAATTTGTACGTATCCTCGTACAGGTAGAAGACGCGGTCCGCGAAATAGGGCCTTGACAAAACGCCCGTCAAGACGGACACGAGGACCACGGAGACTAAGAAAATAAAACCAGGTGTTTTCATTTTTCGGAATAATGCCGCTCGGTTAGAAATATGCGCTCATCCTTTCTTCTTTATTCATTTTACGTTCTAATAAGATAGGCGGTTGCAAGCATCTATGCAAGGATATAATGTGTTGATGATTTACAATCAAGTTCAAGAACGGCTGATGAAGTGCAAGCGGTTGGAAGAGTTGAAGGAGCCCTGCAAGCATAATGTTTTATATGTCCATAACGGAAGATCAGCAAATTCTTTTGGCCTTTTCTATTCATTAATCCAATATCCTTGGAACATGGCAGTGATCTCTCACAACAGCAACAAAGGTGCATGAATCTAGATCGACGAAAACTTACCACCATCATAAACATTTCAAAAATGTATTATTCAAATTTCATTCTTACTCATTACAGGAATGCTGCCCGTTACTTCAATGAAAACAGCAGGCTACCGTAGCGCCTGCTCATTAATGTGTATCATTCAACTAAAGTTCCCCGTTAGCCATACATGCAGCGCAAGCGCCGCACCACAGATGATGGAAGTAATTCCGTTCTTCCATGGGAGTTCAATCTTTTGTTCAAGAGAGGGCTAATTGATATCCAGTACATCATCTATTAAGTTCAACATTCCCCCCAGAGTTAGTGAGGAACGCCTAAACACAACCTATTCGTTGGGGCATTCACCTATTCTAGCCGTAATAATCACAGATAGATAATCTTGTATCATTTCTCGGGTAACATTCATTTCGATAAGATATAAGTCTGCCAGCGTTCTCTTAAATCGCAGAAGCGTTTCTCTATCATCTGCATCTACTGGAACTGGTGTATATTGAACTAAAAAAACAGTTCTTGCAACATCATACAAAAAATCTCCATGGCACACATTCATGAAGTCTATAACCATTGCATGCCCGTTTGATAATAATATATTACCCGGATGAAAATCACCATGACAAAGTGTATCTCCATCTTTCAATCTATCCAAGATTTTTAATACTCCTTCTTGTTCCATTAAATTAACCGATGTCGCGTTTAATATATTGGATTTTAAAAATTCTTTGTAATCTGGTACATTGCTAACTCTGTTCTGAACGATAGTCTTATGTAGCCTTGCCATATATTCCGCACATCCCTGGAGGTCACCTGTTTTCAAAACCCAATCCGACAGGGATTCGCCCTTCACTCTGTCATAAATAATACCCATTCGCTCTTCGTAACAAATAATTTCATATGCCTTTGGTTTTGCAAAGTTCATAACATTGATTGCCTTTGCGTTTTGAAACTCTCTTTCTACTGCGTTTTTTGGATAGCCCTGATCGAAAAGCTTAAGCACTGTACCTTCTTCCCATTCAAATACAGTTGCCGTGTTACCTTCACCAATTATTTTCCCATATTTCAATTATGTCACCCTTCCTTTTAAAACCATTTTCACAGCCGTTTCTTTCAGTGCACTCTGTGCATCCATTGCCGATACCAATTTGTTCTCTTTAATAAATTGTCGAAGCTGTTTCTTTTGTCCATAATCCCATGTGTGCTCCCCAACCTTCCCTATATATCTATTTTAATGTATTTGGGAGTTTACACAATCTATTTTACACACTCTCGTTGTTGATTAATTACTGATTCTTAATTAACGTTAGGTCTGCTGAAATAACAGACCCATCGGCGTTGTTTAAATCAATATACCATCTGCCTACTTGTTCCAATCCCCAGTACATTTCTCCTCCATAAATAGTACCAGGAGCAACTGAAGTTTCAACCCACTTACTACCTAACGGGGATTTTAGCCGAGCATACAAATCCTTCTTACCTGTATTATGTACGTAAAATTGTAGTAACTCCCTTTTGCCATCACTGCGTGCACTATACACAAAAGTACTACCACCTTGACCGTTAGCAAGAATCTGTTGACTATGTACAGCCCCCTTTGACACAGTGTCACTTGGCATCACCTTTACTTTGAACACATTTACAGAAGGGGCTTCTGAAGGCGTTCTTAATGATACATCTTTCACTTCTATGGCGTCACTTTGGTTCTTCTCTTTGAGGTGGATTTGCTTTGGACCATCTGAAAAAGCCAAGTATATCCCCAACACAAAAAATCCAGTAACAAGCGACAGCAGACAACCGTAAATCAGTCTTTTCTTTCCCACTTTACTTCTCCTCAAATTCAAATTTTGTATAACTTCACTCCTATATATTACCATCTATTAACACTTTATAGTAGACTTACCATGTTATCCTGCCCGTTAGCGTAACGAAGGGCTGCCGTTTGGCAGCCCTCATGAAATTGAAGTATCGTGTCCCGTTAGATTCCTGTAGATGGATAAATTTCAGCTTTGTAAAAAAACGAGCGCCTCTGTACGATGGAAGTACGCTACGGGTCAAAAGCCCTTTAATTCCATCATCAAGGAGGACGCTCTACTATGAAGTTCAAATCACAAGATAAGCAAAATCAACTCATTGAAAACATTACCGTTAACCATATTGTTGTAGGTGTAGACATTGCTCAGGAGACCCATGTTGCTAGAGCGGTTAACTTCCGTGGTGTCGCTCTCGGTAATCCCTTAGTGTTTAGTAATGACGAAGATGGATTTAAATCCCTCGACCGTTGGATTCGCGATCTGTTAGCCTCATTTAAGTTATCCCAAGTAATCGTTGGCATGGAACCAACTGGTCATTACTGGTTCAGCCTAGCCAGTTGGCTAAAAAACAAAGAAATTGAAGCCGCACTTGTTAATCCTCACCTTGTTAAAAAGAATAAAGAAAACCGCGACAATACACGCTCTAAAAGCGATAGAAAGGATGCTTTAGTTATTGCAGACATGGTGAAAAACGGCTATTACTCCCCTGTCCGTTTCCACTCTTCTGAATACGAGGAACTGCGAGTGCTGATGGCTAACCGAGAAACAGTCGTTAAAAGGCTTGTTAGTGCCGTTAACCAGATTCACCGCTGGGTCGACATTGTCTTCCCTGAGCTGAGACAAGTCTTTAAAATCCTAACTTGTAAGGGTTCATTGTTAACCCTTCGGCTTTTTCCCCTCCCAGCTGAGCTATGTAAACTAAGTCCTGACGATGTAATTAAAGGATGTCAAAAATCAATGAAACGGCATTCTGGTGTGCGCAGAGCTCATCTACTCATCGAGCTTGCTAAGCAAACTGTTGGTTCCAAGCAGGCAACACACGCTTACAAACTTCATCTAGAGCAGCTCCTTGAGGAGCATGATCTAGCAACTAAACAACTACAAAGGATCGAAGAAGAAGCAAAAGACGTTGTTGAACGTATCCCCTATTCGGGCAAAATCCTTGCCATTACTGGAATAAGTGCAATTGCTCTAGCTGGTGTTTTAGGAGAGTCTGGAGATCTTAGAGGTTATGCGCATGGGAACGCTCTACTCCGTCACGCAGGACTTAATTTGATCGAAGCAAGCTCGGGTAAATGGAAGGGACAAATGACGCTCAGTAAGCGTAGGCGTCCACGACTGCGTCACTTTCTCTATTTAATCACGATGTGCATGGTCATGAGCAACCAAGAATTTAAAGCATTACATTACCATAATGTTCAGGTGAAAAAGATTAAAAAGATGAAATCTATTATGAAGTTATGCGGAAAGTTAGCTCGAATTTTAGTAGGAATGACTCGTGGTGATGAAGCCTACAACCCAAATAAAATCTTTGCAGTGGCAGCTTAAAAATAAACATTACCTCACGCAAGTTGGCGTATTCGCAGGATGACAAAAAAAGCACGGAGTATCGGGATACATTAAGCAAAAGGGCTCCGACCCGTTCCGTTAGAAAGACCGACCTCCACCCCTTAGATAGATGTGACGAAGGAATGATAGGGCGCTTGACCCGTTGAGACATGGGAGTGAAAATCGCTAAGGGCACCGTGGAGCATACGTGAAGCACATGGAATGAATTGGGTGAGTCAACTCCACCTCTGTTCCCGTATGCCATCTAACGAATGTTCCTAGCAATCCTGGCTCTCTTTCATTCTAATGTTATTTCTAAAGGGATGAAATCCTGCGAATAGGCGAGCTTGCGTGAGATAATCAAATCATACCGAGGGAGCTCAATATCTGGCTTTCCAATGATGAACAAGCAAATTTGATTAATACGATCACCTGTAGGCGGTGGCACAAGGAGATAAATTAATGGTTAATGACTAAAAAAAAAAATTTCAAGATACCAATTGTGTGGTTTTGAAAGCTTTCTTCTTATCTTTTAAATTATTTTCCAATGTAGCGTGGTCCGAAATCCTTCAGACTAGAAAGTTCATCGCGAGAAATGTCCCTTATCTCTTGAACCGTTTGCTTTTGGAGATCGAATCGGTAAAGTTTCCAAATATCAGATGGTTGCTCGCTTACAAAATCAAGAACGTGGCCGTCCGTATTCCACAACACATAAGCAGTTGAAATATACTTTGTGTCCGTAGGCGCAAAGGTAAAGCGTTTATCGTTGAGATTATAAAGGCCAATACTACTGGCACTTGGATCACCATATGCAAAAACGAGTGTTTCATTATTTGGTGACCAGTTGTATGTTGGAATAGATTCCACTCCCTTTTTCCCAGATGATTCAAGCTCGGCATTTAAATTAATACTCTCCCCGTTGTTTAAATTGGTTAATATTACGGTTGAATACCCGCCACTGGATAAACTACTAGCTAAATAGTTCTGATTTGGAGACAGCGATATCGAATCTAATTCCGAAGGCTTTTGATCGAGTTTTAGATCAAAATCTTTATCGGCTTTTTGTATCTTTATGAGACTTAATATCCGAGCTTCGGGTCCATCTACAACTTGCTTTGTTGCTGTTAACTTTACATCTCCGCTTTTCCATACGAGCTGATCTTGATTATTTTCAATGGATCCAGGAAATTGATTTTTGAAATAATGAGACAGTACCAATGGATCGGTTTTATTTCCGTATTGATTAATATCTGCATTGCTTCCTGTTCCTTGGGACTTCTCACCTGACTCTGTATTGTTCTTTGAACATCCAACAATGATGATAGCTAACAAAAAGATTAATATGGAAAATCGCTTCAATGATCTTCACTCCTTCGCTCCTATTATGTTTTCACTTATGTCTGACCCATATATATAGCCCATAAAGTTGAACTAAAGTCAAATTATTCAATTTAAAATATCGTTTTTCTTTTACGCATAACTGCCCGTTAGCGTAACGAAGGGCTGCCGTTTGGCAGCCCTCATGAAATTGAACTATCGGTAGCAATAGGTAAGCCTTTGATGCGATCTCCAGCTTTTCCCCTGCTCCACACGGAGCGTGCTAGTTTCCCAGCACTCCGCGTTCCCTCTAACAGAATGTACTAGATCATAA
>NZ_JCAIUM010000038.1:0-6448 GCF_059445545.1 Paenibacillus sp. Y568 | reverse complement strand
AGATTCAATTGTATCTTTATTTTACCTTCTTTTCCGAATGCGTACAAGCGTTCCTATGTAATTTTGATTTATGTATTTATGATCTTAATATACGTTTTTTAACCCGCATCCCTTTCATATAACGTTTCCGCATTTCTGACGTCCGAACGGCTTAAGGACCATAGGTCCGGGTGGCTCTGCCACTTAGCCGGTTGGATGTGTCGCCTGATTCCACTTCTCTGAAATACCTCTTGGCTACCAAGGAGCGTCAGCGACGAAGCAGAAATGTAATGTTATATGCTGTCAGGCTCTTCTTTGAAATACTATTCTCACTTCTTCTTGCCTTGCATTATTAATAAATCATGATTCCTTCAATTTCTCTGATCCTTAAAATTTCCATTGTCTTAATAACTCCTAGGTTTTCATGTGCTATGGTTATTAACCATTCTTCTTTACTCTTGAAAAAGCATAAATATTCTAATAATTCAGGTTGCATCCATTGATATAATCGGTCTGCTTTACTTATTAGTAACTCCATTAATTCTTGCTGACAATCAAAATAATAAACATCTGCGAAATGCCCAAATAATCGTGTACCTGGCCATTCATCCTGTTTTTTGCTCTCTTTAATATATGGTTTTAATTCTTCAATCAATGTTTCACTACTTTTACTTAAATCAATTTGATCCCTTTTGACTAATATGAACTCATCACATATGTTAAATGCCAATGATATTAATTGCTTGTACGTATTCCCAATTGGTTCTTCTAGTATTTCTATCATAAGATACTCCTTTGAAATGGGTTTCAGAAGATCTTCCATCTCTAGCCTGATTGCATATAACGTTGCGCATTTATGACGTCCAAACGGCTTAAGGACCGAAGGTCCGGGTGGCTCTGCCACTTAGCCGGTTGGATGTGTCGTCTGAATACACTTCTCCGAAATACCTCTTGGCGACCAAGGAGCGCCAGTGACGTAGCAAAAATGCATTGTTATATGATGTCAACCTCTTCCCCGATTGATCTATCAAACTCTATTTATAAACTATTTATAGATATTTTTTAAATCCCTTACTTACTGACCCACTATACCCTTCTCTTTCAAAGAATTGGTGAGCTCTTAGACGTTGAGAGTTACTTAAAAGCATTATTCTGTGACAGTCAATAGATCTGCAATACTCATCGATATACTGCAAAAGTTTTTGTCCAATATTCTTACTCTGATGATTCTCATGGACAATTATATTCTCTATCACTCCATATGGTCTCAGACCATGCAATGCCTGAAGACATATGTTTAGCGTCACTGTCCCTAAGATTTCCCCTTCTTCATCGTATACTAGCAAAAAGTTCATAGGGTCTACTCTGATTTTTTCTATTTGTTCTTCTAAAACATTCATTTTTTTGCTATTTGGAACTAACATTCTGTAGAGCTTGAATAATTGTTCTTTGTCTTTTCCTTCTGCTTCTCGAATCATCATTCATTTGGCTCCTTTACATTAATTAGGTTGATTTCATATAACGTTTGGCATTCCTGACGTTCAAGCAGCTTAAGTGACCGTAGGGAACGGGTCGTCAGACTTAGCTGGTTGAATGTATCGCCTGAAATAACTTCTCTGATATCCCTCTTGGCGATCAAGGGCGAATGCCCGCAGTAGGAATGCAGTGTTATGCGATGCCCTTGCCTCCTTCGAGTCATCTACCCTAATAATATTGTTGCCTTTTCGATTTCTCCTTGTTCATCTAGGTATTTCAACGTCCTATCAATATCTTCATTGTTCATAGTCTTTACAATTATTAAATGTTGAATATTACATCCTGGTGGATCTAGATTAGGTTGTTCAAACTGCTTTACTAATCTTTCTGGCGTGGTTATCAAACACCATCTCTTCATTCCGTTATTAAATGTTATGGTTAATTCGATTAGATCAAATGAGTCTAATTCATCATCGAACTTCCAACTTTGTAGTATTGGTACTTCCACTTTCCCTTCAGCAAAATGGTGTTTATTGATCCAGATTCTTCTGTTCTGATTTCCGATTACTCTAAGTTTATCATCATCTTCAGCAACTACTTCATAAAACCTTGCTTTAGTAATCGCATGTCCGTATACCCCAACACTGGTACAGGTAATAATTCTTTCATCCATGTAATCACATCCGATACTAAATTCTGATTGGTCTTTATGTTTCATATATTCTTGCAAGGGTTTCGCATAACGTTCGCGCATTACCGACGTCCAAACTGCTTAAGGACCGTAGGTCCGGGTGGCTATGCCACTTAGCTGGTTGGATGTGTCACCTGAATTAACTTCTACGAACCTTCCTCCTGGTGACCTATGGAGAGTAACGACCGCTGTGGTAATGTAATGTTATGCGATGCCTTTGTCTTCCTCGATTAACTTAAAAATATCCTTAAATTTGTATCCATCATCTTCAGACAAATCTATTCCGTATATATCCTTTATCTTTTTCAGTTTTTCTTCTAATAGATCATCATCCAAACAAAAATCGTATAAAGAAGATTCGTCGGATATAAATAGAATATTGTCATAATCCATATCTAGTATCTTGATAAAAAAGTCTTTAGTAATATGATCATATTTATCAATTTTCTTAGTGTCAGCGAACTTTACCTCGACAGTAGTTCCTGGTCGAGGGAGTATATGACCAGCAGCTTTATAATCATTAAATCTTTTCTTTAGTTCTTCGTATGCCTCTTCAATCGTAGCTCCTGTACCATTCATCCAATACCACTTGATAATTCGCACATCCCAAGGTTGAACAGTAACTGATGATCCATATAATTGCTTAACTTTATCATCCAAGATTTGTCTTCTAACTTCGATTGGATAATCATTAAGTTTCCATTCACGTTTGAGAAAGGAAGCTAGGTTTTTATAGACTGATTTGAAGTATCTAACAAATGATTTCATGGTTCTCCCCTCTCGCAAAGGTTTCGCATAACGTTTGGCATTCCTGACGTTCAAGCAGCTTAAGTGACCAACGGGAACGGGTCGTCAGACTTAGCTGGTTGAATGTATCGCCTGATTTCACTCCTCTGATATCCTTCTTGGCGATCAAGGGCGAATGCCCGCAGTAGGAATGCTGTGTTAGACGGAGTTATTGACTTCTATGAGTTAGCTTTCAATACTTTGAAGTTATAATCACTAGCCATGCATTCAAAAGTCTCGTCTCTGAAATAAAATAAATAATGCTTTAGTGTCTTCTTATCTATGTATTTGTTATTGTATATACTGTCACTAGGGAACGAATCTTCCCATCCTGAGTCCTCAAGTAAATAAAACTCTCCCCATTTGATTCCGCTATCTGAAAATCTGCATTGCCCTTTATAAAATCCCTCATCATTCGTTGCTCCTAAGCGATACATATAACAATTATCAAATTCTAAACTGCCTATATCTTCTTCTTCATAATCACTATAAATAAATGCATTTAAGTAGAATCTTAAAATAAATTTATCCTCTTCTATGATAATGCTTGGATCTGGAGCGTTCGGTTCTGCCCCCCACCTATTATTTAGTTGTTTGAATTTCATGGTTTATCCTCATTTCAATAATTTCGTCTAACGTTTGTGTGTTCCTGAACCCGAAAGGCTTAAAGGAGCGCATGCGACTGGGTGGCTTCGCCACTTAGCCTTGCAGGGTTGTCTGCCTGATTCCACTTCCTCGAAATGCCTCGGGCAGACCTAGGAGCGTCAGCGACCCGGCAGGAAAACGGTGTTAGACGATGGCACCTGCTTCTTGAGTCAGCTAACAACCAAGTACTTTAGATTATTCTTTATGTCTTCTACAATTTTATTTATTTCATCCTCTTTATAGTTTTGTGTCTCTAATACATACCTTTCCTCTGTAATTGATTCTCTAAATTCTCTAAGTAAAATTAAACTTCTTTCCCCCATTTGGTTTTCAATTGGTCTTAATTTATCTCGGTATATAAGTGTTTCTTCATCAGCCATCAAAATTACATATATAATTCTGACATTCAAATCTTTAATTCCTTCTAAAAACAACTCTAAATCTTTGTTAAAAGTCACATAATCTATGACAACATCATAATTAACCCCAATCAAATTTCTTGTTATATCTAAAATGTTCTTCCAAGTCAGATTTAATGTTTCTTCACATATCCAAGGCCGCCCACGACCATTTACGGGAATATGACTGATATCATCTCCAGAAATATAAGCACTTCTATCTATAGATTGAACAAGTTTAGTAGCAGTTGTTGATTTTCCCACTCCAGCTGGGCCGGATACAAAATAAATAGTCTGTTTCATATTGTCACTTCAGTCCTTTAAATTGGTGTGTTTTATTATGTTTTTCAGGTGCTTTCGTCTAACGTTTGGCATTTCTGACGTCCAAACGGCTTAAGGACCGTAGGTCCGGGTGGCTCTGCCACTTAGCCGGTTGGATGTGTCGTCTGAATACACTTCTCCGAAATACCTCTTGGCGACCAAGGAGCGTCAGCGACGAAGCAAAAATGCATTGTTATAAGATGTCCGGGGCTTCTTTGAATATTCTCATTAATTCTTTAATAAATCACTTCTCCGAAACGCTCTAGCAAAATGTCACTTCAAATCTATTTCTTCGAAATGCCTCAGCAAAACGTCACTTCAAATCTACTTCTTCGATATGCCTCAGTAAAACGTCACTTCAAATCTACTTCTTCGATATGCCTCAGTAAAACGTCACTTCAATCTACTTCTTCGAAATGCCTCAGTACAATGTCATTTCAAATTTGCTTCCTCGATAAACCCTAGTAGCATGTCACTTCAAATCTACTTTTTTGAAATGTCCTAAGCAATAACAAATGTCTTTACCCCGGATTTCTTATAACGTTGCGCATTTCTGACGTCCAAACGGCTTAAGGACCGTAGGTCCGGGTGGCTCGCCACTTAGCCGGTTGGATGTGTCGCCTGATTCCACTTCTTCGAAATACCTCTTGGCGACCAAGGAGCGTCAGCGACGAAGCAAAAATGCATTGTTATACGCTGCCCCTTCTTCTTCGACTCCACATCCATATATGTCTTGTGTGTTTTATGTATTTAATATGTCTTTACGTGTTTGATATTTTGGTTCTATCTTTTGGTTCTTTTGGTCCTATCAAATCCGTTTCCGCATAGGAAAGGTTCCCCTTCTCTATCCCTAGTATCTCCATTCTCAACTGCTTCTTCGGAATCCATCCTTATTCTATTAATTCTTTTATGCTCTTTGTCTACCTTCTATTATCCTTGGTCTAATTGATCCTTTAACCATTATTCTCATTTTTTTGTTACTTGGTTTCATGTTTTAACATTCTCAAAGGGGTTGCGTATAACGTTTGGGTATCTACGAATCCTCACCACCTTAAAGGAGCAAAGCGACTGGCCGCGACGCGGTTAGGAGGTGCAGGGTTGTCTGCTGAATCCTCATCCTAGAAATCCCTCTTGCAGACCAAGGTTCGTAAGAACCGCAGCGTAGATACAATGTTAGACGAAGGACTTGACTCCTTGAATTCACAAACAAATGTCATTGATCACATACGTCAAGTATTTTTAAATTGTTGAAAGCATTGTTCGTAGCGATATATTTTCAATGCCTTCTGAAGTCATATTTATCATTTGGTAGATTCAAAATATGACCGTTAATATTAACTGTATCATCATCTAACCAAGTGATGTCCGCAGTTTCTTCTTTATAATTCCAATAAATATTTCTTGGCTTTTTTGAACTCTTATTAAAGATGAGTTGCCCTCTAACAGTAAAACCTGTTGTTGCACCACCGCTGGAAAGATACGCCTTTACTGTATATGTACCTACTGGTGAAGTTGATTGTGAAATAATTTCACCACCAGTTAACCTATTCATATCGTAAAACGCCCAGTACCAACCATACCCTATCACGCAAGCAACGAGAATGATTGGAAGTAATAAGTATAATATCATTTTTCTTTTGATTCGCATTCACCCTCTTTCATTGTAATGTTATGCCTTACTGAAAGTTTGAATGTTACTTTATGTTTCATAATTGCTAGTATCAAATATGGCATTTACCTATTACATATATCTTTTGATTTCATCGCTTTTGATCTTCATTACATTCTTTTGAACTTAATACCCTGTAATTATTACAAGTCTTTCGTCTAACGTTCGGGTATTCACGACGTCCTATCGACTAAGTGCGCGTCAGCGCACTTAGTCGATTGGATGTGTCCGGCTGATTCCGCTTCCTCGCTACTGAAGATCCATCCCCGAATATACTTCTAACTTCTGCCGGACCGAGGGGCGAATGCCCCGAAGCTTGAATATGGTGTTATCAGATGGATCAGCCTTCTTTGATATTACCCTCAAGATGTTTTGTACAGTTATGCAGTTCACATGTCCATTGATTATCTATTTTCTTTAAAATAGTTATTGATGTATTGCCAAAATCTTTTGTAGGAAAATCAGGAACTAAATTGATAAAGT
>NZ_JCAIUM010000037.1:0-7080 GCF_059445545.1 Paenibacillus sp. Y568 | reverse complement strand
CGAATTCCGACTCGAAGGCCGAACCTTCCAGCAATCAGCCGGCCCAGACGGATTCGAGCAAACCTACCGATTCCGGCGACGTGCCTACGTTGGTATGGTGGACGATCGGCGGTCAAGTTCCCGGCAATTTCGACAAGGCTATCGAGCAAATGAATGACTACACGGCCGAGAAAATCGGCGTGAAGATCGACATCAAGGTTGCAGGCTGGGGAGACTGGGACACGAAGATCAACACGATCGTGAACACTGGCGAGCCTTTCGACATCATGTTTACGAACAGCAGCAAGTACAATCAGCAAGTTACGATGGGCGCTTTTGCTGATATTACCGACTTGGTACAAAGCGAATCACCCGATCTTTACAAATTGATTCCCGAAAAGGTCTGGGACGGAACGAAGATTGATGGAAAAATTTACTCCGTGCCTACTTACAAAGATTCGTCTTCGACCCAATACTGGGTGTTCGACGACACGTACGTGCAAAAGTACGGCATAGACACAAACAGTATCA
This sequence comes from Paenibacillus sp. Y568, assembly GCF_059445545.1. Lineage (NCBI taxonomy): Bacteria > Bacillati > Bacillota > Bacilli > Caryophanales > Paenibacillaceae > Paenibacillus > Paenibacillus sp. Y568. The sequence goes on along the minus strand of NZ_JCAIUM010000037.1, from coordinate 6,570 downwards.
AGACGATGAAAGACCTCGACAAACCGTTCCGCGATATGAAGGCCGGCGAGGGCAAAAGCTTTTATCCGCTGCGACTCACTCAAGGCGAAGGATTTAACGGATTCTTTAATGGCTACGACGATTTGACGGCCGGTTTGCCGATGGGCGTCAAGGTAGACGACGCTTCCCACAAAGTCGTCTCCGTTCTGGAGCAGCCCGATATCATGGAGGGCTTGAACCTTATACATCAATGGTACAAAGACGGAATCATCAACCCGGATGCACCGACCAAAACCGAAGCAGACAAAGCCCGCCCGTTCTTCAGCGCACAAGCCTTCCCTGGCGCGGAAATAAACTGGCAAGTTACGGAGGGTGTCGAGAAGTACACTATGTTCCAGTACTTTGGCCCGATTTACACAACAAGCACGATTCAAGGCTCTTTGAACGCGATCTCCGCCAACTCCAAGTATAAAGAGGAAGCTCTGAAATATTTGCAACTGGTCAACACCGATCCGAAGCTGCGCAATATGCTGGCTTTCGGCGAGTTGGGCGTCGACTATAACAACGTGAACGAGGAAAAGGTTATCGAGCGCATATCGGATACGTGGCCGCTGGCTGCCTATACCCAAGCTACGTTCTTCACCATGGCCGTTACGAAAGGCGCTCCGGAAGATCAGTGGGAACAGGTTCGTAAGCTGAACGATCAAGCGATCTCCTCAACCAGCCTGGGCTTTGCCTTGGACATCTCCAAGCTGACCACAGAGGTAGCCAATACGAAGGCCGTATATGACAAATATCGCTATGAACTGATTAATGGTGCTTCCGATCCGGAGGCAATGGTACCGAAGATCGTTGCGGAATTGAAAGCAGCCGGCATGGATAAGGTTATGATCGCAGCTCAAGAACAAATTGATAACTATTTCAAGTAAGCCTTAAACGCGGGTGGGTATCCAAAACCCCGAACGGTGAGCTCTTCTGCCGTTCGGGGTTTCTGTTATACTGGTATAAATCCCCTATTTTTTTGTTGACGACTAGGTGTTTTTTTATCGACGATTACGGTATATGGTGGAGTAGTGGTGCGGCAAAAGCTTAATGCAAAGGAGAAACCGCATGCGTTCATTTATGCAGATCAAGATCTATCGCAGCAAATTCATTGCATATGCGGTATTTGTAGTGTTCATCGGCCTGACCCTCGGCGCACTCACCTGCGCGATACTGATGGATCAATGGTTAGGTAATTCTAGGAACGAGGCCGCCGGAGCGTTTACTAGAGTGGAAAGTTCCCTTCAGTACGATACCGACCGTATCGATGTTTTCATGCAGCGGGTGTACTCCAACAGCGAGCTGATGACCGATATTCGCTACTTCTTGGGAAACAGCGCGGAAAGCTATCTGACGAGCAGGTTGCAAGATAGCCTCTATAACAAGCCGCATGTCTCCTTTCCGGATGATATGAGGTCCTTTCTAAGCAACGGGGGAAAGGGAGACATCACTCAAATAAGCTTGCATACAGAATCAGAGGGCAACATTGTGAGCTTTGATAGTAACGGCAGTACAAGTTTTCTATTCCGTCTGCCCAATACGGATGAGGCGTTCCGTGAGACGATTCAAAAGGGATTCGTTTTCCGCAAAAAACTATCGGATCCTAACCAAATCTCACGCCAGTTAGGCGAATTTCAGTTTCTGGTCAGCAGTGACCGGATCTTTGAGGCAGTGCAAAATGGAGATGTAAGCGAAACGGCGGCAGTCAGTACTTCCGGAGACGTATACCTTATCGCGAGCAGCAACCGCAACAACGTGGAGGAGATTGTTCGCCAGGCGATGGTGGACGGACGCAGTTATGGCTTTCTATCAAAGGGATTTACCAATCGTACGTATTTTGTGATGTTCAACTCCACTGAGTTTAATTATCGATATGTCAGCATCGTGGATTTGGCATCGCTGATCCGTCAAAAGGCAAGTGTGCTACTCATCGTTTTTCTCATCGTTCTGGCGGCCATGATCAGTGTCTTGCTACTCATCGCTTACAATCTGCGAGAGGACGCGAACTTCCTGCGTCGGATCATCCGTTCCATAGGACGCGCGAAAACGGCGGATTTTACACCGGTTAACCCGGCTCGTTACCGGAGAAACGAATATGGCATGATTGCCCGGGAATTGGATGATATGATCATTCAGCTTGATAAACATATCCGCACCAATTTTTTGCTAAAACTTAAGCAGCAGGAAACCGAAATGAAAGCCCTTCAGAACCAAATTAATCCTCATTTCTTGTATAATACGCTTGAAGTTATCCGTTCTTTTGCGCTGGCGAATCGCCCCGACGACACATCCGACGCTATAGCCACCTTGGGTGCACTGTACCGAGATGTCGTGAAAAACGAGAATATTATTCCACTGGGTAGCGAGCTGAACCTGCTCCATAAATACTTGAAAATCATGGAATTCAAGTATCCGGAAAGGTTTTATTATCAGTTCATTGTAGAAAAGGCGTTATTGTCTTTGCCGACGGTGAAATTTTGGCTACAGCCGCTAGCGGAAAACTTTTTCCTTCACGGTTTCAATCCGGATAACGAGTTTAACTTGCTCATCGTTAACGGCTGGGAGGAAGAGGAGCGCTTCGTACTGGAGATCGTGGATAACGGCGTCTGGATCACCGAAGAGCGCTTGGCCGAAATTAGGAATACGCTTTCTAGTGGCGACGATACCTTGTCGGATAACATCGGTTTGCGTAATGTTTATACCCGGTTGCACTTTTTCTACGGGGCAGAGTGTTTCATGAATATCGAAAATAACGAGGAAGCCGGCGTTAAAATAACTGTAATCCTGTCCAAGGAGGCGATTGGAGATGTACAAGCTACTGATCGTAGATGACGAGCCGCAGATTTTGGAGGGGATGAAGCGAACGCTGGATTGGGAAAAATACGGCTTTGGCCGCATCGAAACAAGTGAAACGTATGAGGATGCGATTTCAAAGGCAGTGGAATTGTTGCCGGATTTGGCTATTTTCGATGTATGTATCGGCAAGAAGCGCGGTTATGATGTTATCCACAAGCTTAACGAACTGCGCCTTCCCTCGAAATATATCATCATGAGCGGCTATGGGGAATTCCAATATGCATTGGAAGCCATTCGCTGCGGCGCCAAGGATTATCTGCTCAAGCCCATCGACCGTTTGATGCTGCAGAGTGTGGTCGAGAAGATTATCGTAGAAGATCTGCGCGGTACGTTGGAGGGATCCGATCGCGGCGACTTGGACACGGACCCGGTGCTCGGCGTGCGGTACGATAGCCTGTCCAAGCTGACCAACCGCATTCTGTTGATCGTCAAGGCAGAGTATGCCCAGAACTTGAATTTGAAGTCGGTTGCGGAACGTTTTCGTATGAACGGGACATACCTCGGGCAGATATTTATCAAAGAGACGCAAATGAAATTTTCGGAATATTTAATGGCCTACCGGATGCTTCGCGCCCAGGAACGCATTCAGTCCACGGACGAGAAGATTGTCAGCATCTCGCTTTCCGTCGGATACCAGAACCCGAACTATTTTTATTCCCATTTCCAAGCTTATTTTGGGAAATCTCCCTCAGAATTGCGAAGAAAGGATTAGTGTCGTAATGAAACAACATCGGAATCTGACTTGTATCGTCGCTTCCTTCGTGCTCGTCACGATGCTGGTGCTGCCCTTGTCAGGCTGCTTCTCCACAACCGGCAATGGGGAAAATACCGCAGTGGCCGTTCCTACCGTGAATTTGATCTACTACACGATCGGAGATCCCGACAAAGACCTTCAGATGGTCAACGACAAGATCAACGAGATCCTGGTCAAAAAAATCGGTGTGACCATCACTTATATCAAAGCAGGCTGGCAGGAGTATGACAGCCTGCTGAATGCCCTCGTGTCCGCAGGCACTCCCTTTGACATCGCTTTTGCCTCGGAGTATACCACCTACGCGCAGCGTGGTGCGTGGCTTAAGCTGAACGATTATCTGTCCAATGTGGGGAAGGACATGCATGACGCGATTGATCCTATTTTTTGGAAAGGCATGCAGATGGATGACGGCGGTATTTACGGTGTGCCGACCAATAAGGAATTGGCCGTACGCGACCAGTGGATGTACCCGGAGGCGTTAATCAAGAAGTATAACATTGACATCAAGAAGTATACAACATTGGCCTCCCTTAAACCGTTGTTCCGAATGATTAAGCAGAAGGAGCCCGCTTATCAGCCGATGGAGTTGGACAAGGAGTCCCATAACTTTTTTGCCTTGGACGGCTACGAATACGTGTCAGAGAAAACGCTGCCACTCATGGTGCAAGCTCTGGATCCTGGTGCCTTAGTTGTGAATATTTTTGAAACGGAAGAAGCCCGGAAAGTGCTGGACATTCTTCGGAACTACTATGTGGATGGCTATATCAATGAGGACGCGGGCATGCGGGAAAGCCAAGGACTGAAGCGGGGCGATATGGTATTCTGGAAAGCCGCGGGGGGCGGCCCGCTATCCGAAAATAGTTGGAGTAAGGATCGTGGTTACAAGCTTGTGGCTTACTCTGTAACTCCTGCGTTAATCACGATGGAATCCGTTCGGGGAGGGGTAATGGCTGTCAGTGCCGATACGAAGTATCCCATCGAGTCCGTAAAATTTCTTAATTTACTGAATACGGACCCCGAGTTGCGCAACCTGTTCAATTTCGGAATTGAGGGCGTGCACTATACCCTGGACAGGAACGGCCAGGTGGTGTCTAAACCTGCAGAGGACAATAATGGCAACCCGATCCCGGACGCAGCGCCTAGCTATGGGGGCGTGCAGTACACTCAGGGCAATTGGTTCACCTTGAAGACTATGGGTGGAGAATTCCCGGATCCCTTGGACAAATGGAATCAGTTCCGTGCCAGCAACAAGGAAGCCGTCAATTCGAGCACGCTAGGCTTTACCCCGGACTTGTCCCAGATGCCGATTCAATTGCAGAACATCCAGATGGTCTGGGAGAAATACTATCCCAGCCTAATGACTGGTAGCGTGAACGTAGATTCGGAGTTGCCGAAGTTCAATCAGGAGCTTCAGCAGGCGGGCATCGACGAGGTGCAGGCCGAAGTACAAAGGCAGCTTGACACCTGGCGAGCCACCCATTCGTAGCAGTAGCGCTTATTTTAATTTACTCATGCAAGGGTATTGCATCAAATCCAGACAGACAATAATCTGTTGAATAATGAAATATAAGAGACTGGGAGGCACGGGGTTGCTCGTGTCAGAGTTTGCGCAGGGATATTTGTTCCGCAGAACATACAGCATGATGGCTCCAACAAGGAACGTGACGGCATCCGCTATGACGATCGACCAGACCACCCCGTGGAAGCCGTTCATTCGATTGGCGAGATACAACACAGGAATCAATGTAATTCCTTGAATAATGGACATAATAAACGCGGCGGTTCCTTGTGCTGTTGCTTGGAAGATCCCCGTAAACAACGTGGTCATTCCTGTAATGAACAAGGATAAGAACGTTACATGCAGGATGTAGCTGCCCATTTCGATTAATTGCGGGTCATTTGTAAATAATCCAATTAAGTGGTCGGAAATCAGATAGACGATGATGCCGAACACGAAGGCTAAGGCTACAATCGTCTTGATCGTGAATCCAATGGTATGCTTCATTCGTAATTTATTCGCTGTAAAAGAGAAGGCAATCAATGGCACGACTCCCTCGCATAATCCCATTAGAATAAACTCAGGAAATTGCAATAAACGTGATGATATTCCGTAAGCTGCTACAGCCTGATTCCCATATTCGACAAGAAAATGGTTGAAAATGAGCGACATTGCACCCAAGAAGATGCTCATAATAAAGACGGGGACTCCGATTTTGAATACATTGATGAGAATGTCTTTGGTAGCCTTGAACCATTTTACGGAGATGGTTAAGAATTTGCTCTTATTTCCAATATGGAAGGCAAAGAATGCACACGCAACTAAGTTAGAAATGACCGTAGCAGACGCAACGCCGATCACGTCCCAATGGAAGACGAAGATGACTAGTGCATCGAGAACAATATTCACAATAACACTGAGAATCATACCGATCATCGACGTGATGGCTGCACCCTCCGAGCGCACGATATTCTCCAGCGTGAAGAATAATACGAGGATTGGTGAACCAATAAGCATAATCGTGACATAGTCCTTCGTGAAAGCGAAGGATTCAGACGTCGCTCCCAGGCCATGTACGATTGAATCGATAAATGGGAGGCTGACGGCCATCAAGATAAGACCGAGAACTAAACTACTGTAAAAGGCAAATGAAGACACATGCTTTACATCGTTATATTTTTTCTCTCCCAGCAAACGGGAGATGAATGTACCGCTACCCATGCCAATCAAGTTGCCTACCGCCATAATGGCCGCGAATAACGGCAAGGTTAGTGCGAGTGCGGTTAACATGGCCGTATTGCCCAGTGTACCAAGGAAATAGGCATTCAAGATGGAATATATGACACTCATTGACGTGCCTAGCATCATCGGTACAGCGAAGTGAGCGACAGCTTTTGCTACCGGTGCTTTTTCAAAGTAATGGAGGTTTTCTGCATCCATG
>NZ_JCAIUM010000036.1:0-10056 GCF_059445545.1 Paenibacillus sp. Y568 | reverse complement strand
TTGGTCGCCAAGAGGCATACCAGAGAAGTGGAATCAGGCGACACATCCAAACCGGCTAAGTGGCAGAGCCACCCGGACCTGCGGTCCTTAAGCCGTTCGGACGTCAGAAATGCGGAAACGTTATGTGAAATCCATGGAAAGTTCGTAAAAGCCTCTTAAGACCTCAAATTGAAAGGACCATTTACATGACTTATGAAGAATTTCAAGAATTGAAAGAACGAGTTGGTTGGGGAGAAGAATTCTTAATTTATCATAATGACATAGGCTATTGGATAAGCAGGAATAATAATGGGGTTTATTTTACAAGAAATAAGGATAGTTTTACTCAAAAATTTATAAACTCAGAAGAATTATTTGATAAAGCCCTAATAGAACAAAGATATATAAAAGATTTATATAATGAAATTGAATGGTAAGAATGAATTAATTCAGAAAACGAATATGAAGGTGACTCAGGAAGTCATGGACATCACATAACAATGTTTTTCAGCATCGTCGCTGACGCTCCTTGGTCGCCAAGAGGGAGTTTCTGAGAAGTGGAATCAGGCGACACATCCAACCGGCTAAGTGGCGAAGCCACCCGGACCTTCGGTCCTTAAGCCGTTTGGACGTCAGAAATACGCAACGTTATACGCAACCCCTTTGAGATTGATAACCCAATGAAACCTAGTAACAACAAATAAATAAAGGTGATAGATCAGATTAAATCAAGGATAATAGTAAGGAAGAAAAAAAGAATAATGGTAGAAATGAAGAAGGATGCATTTACGAAGTAGCAGTTGAGGACCAAGTCACACGGAATAGTAGAAGGGGTACCTTTCCTATGCGGAAACGGATCCGATAGAAGCAAAAGATAGAACACATCAAGACATATTAAATACATAAAACACACAAGACATATATGGATGTGGAATCGGAGAAGAAGGGGCAGCGTATAACAATGCATTTTTGCTTCGTCGCTGACGCTCCTTGGTCGCAAGAGGTATTTCGGAGAAGTGGAATCAGGCGACACATCCAACCGGCTAAGTGGCAGAGCCACCCGGACCTACGGTCCTTAAGCCGTTCGGACGTCAGAAATGCGCAACGTTAGCAGACATGCTGAAAATAACTAATAGGAGCAAACCATTTATGATTGAATTTCCATATGAGAGCCAAATAAATGATGAAAAAATAAAATCATTTGTTAGTTTTTTAAAAAAAGAAAAAATTGAAAGTTGTTTGATGAGTCTTGGTCAAGATATTGTGCTTCAATATTTTAGAAACAATAAATCTAAAGATAAGCTCCACAAAGTTAACTCATGCACGAAGAGCGTTACTTCATGTTTAATTGGAATTGCTTTCGAGCAGGGATTGATTTCAGATCTTAATACGCCGATTGTTAATTACTTTCCGACGCTTCAACAAGATAAAGACATCCGGAAACAATGTATTACAATTGATCACTTATTGAGTATGAGTGCGGGTTTCGATTGGCCGGAGTTGGGGGAATGGAATGGCTGGCCACAAATGATACATAGTCCCAACTGGGTTAATTATATATTAGAGCGCCCATTAAACGCCGAACCCGGTGAACGAATGAACTATAATTCTGGATGCAGCCATCTGTTATTATCAATACTTCAAAAGGTATCTGGAATGAGTGCAAAAGATTTCGCAATAAAGTATCTCTTCTCTAGTTTGAAGATTAAAGATTTCATATGGCATGTAGACCCTCAGGGAGTTAATATTGGTGGTTTCGGGATACACATGTCTATACAAGATATGCAAAAATTCGGTTACTTTTATTTAAACAAGGGGCGTTGTGGGAAACGACAATTACTTAGTGAAGAATGGATATCTAATTCAACAAAACCTAAGTATTTAACATATGAAGACATAGGTTATTACGGTCGTCATTGGTGGGTGTCAGATGAATCATTAGACCGATCTTTTTATTTTGCTATGGGTTTGGGAGGGCAGTATATCTGTGTAGATCCTTCCCAAAATATAGTTATCGCATTAACAAACAATACATACAGTGATACCTTAAAACCATTAAAAGCTATTACAAAACTTTTGCAGTGACTCGAAGAAGTCAGCACATCTGCTAACAAAACATTCCTACATCGTCGCTGACGCTCCTTGGCCGCCAAGAGGGGTATCGGAGAAGTAGATTCAAGCGACACATTCAACCAGCTAAGTCTATCGACCCGTTCCCTACGGTCACTTAAGCTGCTTGAACGTCAGGAATGCGCAACGTTAGCTGAAATTGCCGGAAGATATTAAATCAAAGTGAGGTTATCTCAATGGAGAAAGTGATATCGTACTACAGTTCCTTTGACGAATGGGGTCGTCTTGATCGTGAACCATTAGAGTTCAAAGTGAATTTTCATCACATTATTAAGAACCTACCAAACAAAGGGCATATATTAGATAACGGAGCTGGACCTGGGAAGTATGCAATTGAATTAGCTAGACAAGGCTATCAAATTACTTTAACTGATTTGACGCCAAAGCTAGTAGATCTTGCCAAGCTGAAGGCCAACGAACATGAATTACTGAATCAATTTAATGGTTTTTATACGACTGATGCTAGAGATCTAAGTCAGTTTTCAGAGGGCCAATTTGATGCTGCACTTATGTTAGGACCGCTATATCATCTTCAATCAGCAGAGGATAGAGACAAAGCAGTTTCAGAATTATATAGGGTAACAAAACCTGATGGACTTGTTTTTGTAGCGTTTATGTCCAGGACAAGATTTTTGACAACCTCAATTATGTATCCTGAATTTTGGAAACCTAATCATACAGCTATAGGGATAGAAGACTTTTTAGATTCAGGTAAGTTTGACCATATTGATGCTGGAAGATTCACTGGAGCCTACTACTTTCATATTCAAGATATCAATCCTTTTATGGAGTCCCATGGATTCAAATCAGAGAAGCTAATAGGATCTGGAAGTATTGCTGGAGCAATGAATCAGGAGCAATGGGACTACTGGAAACAAAGAGGAGAAGATGAATTCAACAAAATCATGGAAATAATTTTTAATGAATCTGAAAACCCGTATGTTCTAGGGACGTCTTCACACCTCTTATATATTGGTAGGAAGTAAGAGGGGATTCAAGGTTACTCGGTGAAGTCGGCAACATCAGCTAACAATGTATTCATGCTTCGGATCCTCCGGCTCCTCGGTCCGCCAGATGAATTTCGAGGAAGCTGAATCAAGCGGACACACCTGCGAGGCTAACTGCGCTGACGCGCAGCCGGTCACTCGTGACCTTAAGCCTCTCGGCGTCGTGAATACGAGAACGTTAGATGACAGGACCTGAAATAATACATTTAATTAAACATGGTAAGTCATTTAATTCATATATTATTCTTGATTTTGGAGTTATATAAGTGTAAGGGGATGATTACGTGACTATAGAGATTTCAGTGGAAAAAGCTCGCTCGCAAGGAATTGAAGCCAGACATGACCTGATGGGAAACGGAGAACGAAGATATAGATTAATATGTAACGACGGTAGTTCTTATTGCAGAACTGAAGCGTCTACTCAGGGAGCATGGCAAAACAGTCACTATCATAAAACACTGACGGAGTTCTATATTGTTCAATCTGGTTGGATCGCATATGCAGAGTATAGGGACGGTCAACCGTATGTAGAGATTATTAGGCAGGGTAAAAGCATCAATGTTGAAACGTTTGTTCAGCATAACATTTTTATGCCTTCTAATAGCGTAATACATACGATTAAATATGGTTTGGGTAGTGAAAACGATTGGTTTGCATCTCCTGAGTTGGATGAACTAATTAAAGAAATGAATGAAGAAGAGTTACTCAAGAAATATGAAAACACATAAAGACTAAGAGATTTATAAGTATCTCGAAGATGTAGGCCCCATCATCTAACATAACATTCCTACGCCGTCGCTGATGCTCCTCGGTCGCCAAGGGGATTTTCGGAGAAGTGGAATCAGGCGACACATTCAACCAGCTAAGTCTGACGACCCGTTCCCTTCGGTCACTTAAGCTGCTTGAACGTCAGGAATGCGCAACGTTAGATGAAATCTTCGAAAAATATATATACATAACAAAGGAGCAAAGAAATGTACCCACCTAAACATATACTTTCTGCTGCAGCTATTGTTTTGAATGAAAAGAATGAATTGTTACTTATTAAAGGACCAAGAAGAGGCTGGGAGATGCCGGGCGGTCAAGTAGAAGAGGGAGAATCCCTAAGTCAAGCTGCAATAAGAGAAACAAAAGAAGAATCTGGAATAGATATAGAAATTATCAAATTCTGCGGAATATTTCAGAACGTAGAGAACTCAATTTGTAACACTTTATTTTTAGCCAAACCAATTGGTGGAGAACTTACAATATCATCTGAAAGCTTGGAAGTAGGCTTCTTCTCGATGGAAGAAGCACTTGAAAAAGTTGAATGGAAAGGTTTCAGACAAAGAATAGAGTATTGTTTAAGACCTGAAATGCAACCATTTTGTGTTGAGTTTATGGATAAGAAGAATATATGAGGGTATCTCTAGAAGTCGCAGACATCATCTAACAAAGCATTCCTGCATCGTCGCGTTCGCTCCTTGATCGCCAAGAGGACTTTCGGAGAAGTGAATTCAGGCGATACATTCAACTAGCTAAGTCTGACGACCCGTTCCCTTTGGTCACTTAAGCTGCTTGAACGTCAGGAATGCCAAACGTTATATGACATAATTGCATTGGTGAATGCAAAACCTTAAAGATCAAATAATTACTTTTGAATACTGGAGACAAGATTAAAGATGATATTTAAATCTAAAACAATAGCAGAGCAAGATATTGAATGGTCACCAATGGGATTGGGAATGATTTCGATTCCATTGGTACTCGTAGGCATATTTGTTTTTGGTTTTCCTGAGTTGGTGGTAAAGATATGGAAATTCTATATTTATAGTAGGATGAAACCGAATTATGAATTTGAAGAAAATATCGAATATAAGGAACCTAAAAGATTAATTATAATAATATTGAAAATAATAGGAGCTTTATTTGTTGTATTTGGAGTATATCTCTTTTGGAATGCAGAAACTTTTTATAATAATTGGATTGAATAAAATATGGAATTAATGGAAGTTAATACAGGGAGGCAATTGCGTCACATAACATTGCATTCTTGCTGCGTCGCTGACGCTCCTTGGTCGCCAAGAGGGATTTTCTGAGAAGTGGATTCAGGCGACACATCCAACCAGCTAAGTGGCGGAGCCACCCGGACCTACGGTCTCTTAAGCCGCTTGAACGTCAGGAATGCGCAACGTTATAGGAAATCAGCGTAAATCAATAATGCCAAAGGAGGAATGATATCAAATGGATTGCGTATTTCATTTATTAAAACTGTTAATTGCTATAAGCATAACACTCGTTAATACAAATACCATTACACAACCGGTTAAGAGTATTCAAATCATAAACGATTCTGATATTGACCTAGATGGAAAAAATGATGAAATTCTATTATTTTATAACACAAGTAATAGAACTATTGGATTAAAGGTAAAAGATTCAGAAGTAAATATTTTGAAAGTTGATAGTGAGAAACAAATTTTTAATCCACAACCAAACGATCAATACGCATTTCAGATATTAACAAAAGGAAATATGATTATTGTTGGATCGACTTATTCCTTTACTAATAAATATGGTTCTAATTCTAAAGTCAATTGCTATCAGTACATAGATGGGAAACTGTCAAAGGTTTGGTCATCTGATGATGACCTACAAAAAGAAATTATTGTAAATTATTACAATAAAGAAACCAATAAACTGGAAGTCAGTATAGACCATGATAATAAATACATTATCCTAAATGACGATGAAGAGAAGACGTATTTAGATTTTATTAATAAAGATAACGGAAAGTCTAAAGTGGAATTAACTTTGAAAATTACTCCTGAGTACACGTTCTATGATTACAATCATGATGGTATACAGGACCTGATAACTAAATCAATTGTTGAGGGGATATCAATTTCAAAGGCATATTACTCGATTTATAGTTTTTCAAAAATCGGTATTAATGAAATAGATAGCTGGTTTTATGGAGATAAACCTTTAATTGAAAATGAAATACCATTCAATTAATAATAGTTAAGGACTCAGAGCAACGATTTGTAAGTTATTCAAAGAAGACGCTGACATCCGATAACACAGCATTCCTACTGCGGGCATTCGCCCTTGATCGCCAAGAAGGATTTCCAAGAGGTTTAGTCAGGCGATACATTCAACCAGCTAAGTCTGACGACCCGTTCCCTTCGGTCACTTAAGCTGCTCGAACGTCAGGAATGCCAAACGTTATCGGAAATTCGAGCAATAGTAGAATTAATGAGATCTAAATCATTATAAAGGGGAATTGAATTGAATAATATTCAATTAAAGGTTGCAACAAGATATGGATTTGTTGATAGATATGTCGATGGAGAGATTAAGAAATGTGAATATAATACTGATTTCTTTGACATCATTATTGACGGTAATTCATTATATAGTATTTTCAAATCAGATGACTATATATCAGTACTTGGACAAAGCGATGAAGAAGCACAACGTAAAGAAATAGAAAGATTCTTGTTGGAACTCCCACCGGAATTAGAGAGTGGACGATATTTCATCTTTGTATGTCCAATGTGTGCCGATCTCAGTTGTGGAGCAATTACAGTTTCCATTAAACGAGAAGAAGAAATTATAATATGGACTGATTTTAGATATGAAGATGATGAAACAAGTACATCATTGGATATAGGAACTTATAAATTTCAATGGAAAGATTATTTAATTAACATATCAAGTGCAATTTTTAAGGAATAGAATAGTGAATAGTAGCTCATTCGTAGAGGGCTCGAACATCCGATAACACAGCATTCCTACTGCGGGCATTCGCCCTTGATCGCCAAGAGGGATATCAGAGAAGTGGATTCAGGCGATACATTCAACCAGCTAAGTCTGACGACCCGTTCCCTACGGTCACTTAAGCTGTTTGAACGTCAGGAATGCCAAACGTTATCGGAAATCAGCGAAAAATATTAACCTTGAAGATATTGTTCATCAATTACCTATTGGGAATTAGTCAAAATAACTACAAAAAATAAAATATTTTGATAACAAGCTATTTGTGATGAGTATGCTATAATGTATAGGAACATATGTTTGCATAGGGGGGCTGAATAACGTGAATGATCCATATCAAATCTGTCCAACTTTTGAAACTGATAATTTTATTTTTCGATTAGTTCGTGATGAAGATGCAATAGACCTTTTGGAATGTTACTCTGATCCAAAGGCACAACAATTGTTTAATAGTGATAACTGTTTAAGTGGTTTTCAAATTGAAACAGTTGACCGAATGTTACATTTTATCCAGTTTTGGCAACAAGAATACGAAAAGAAGTATTATATACGCTTTTGTATCGTAGATAAGAAAATTTCGAAACCAGTCGGTACAATAGAATTTTTTACACGTAATGACTCCTTTGAAGTTTACGGCAGTATTGGGATATTACGAATTGATCTTGCTTCAGAATATGAAACCAAAGAGGTTATCACTGAGATTCTTCAGATGATAGAAGAGCATTTTTATGATTGTTTTGAAGCAACTAGTATCGCAACAAAAGCTATACCTATTGGTGAACAAAGAATCTATGCACTATTGAATTTAGGATTTCATGTTTTCGTGGATTATCAAATCATTCCCTACAAAGATTACTTTATAAAAACAAGAAATATTGTATTAAGATAGATCAAGATAATTTTTCAGTATTTCGAAGAAGTCGCTGACATCCGATAACACCACATTTGCGCTGCGGATCGCAAGCGATCCTTGGTCTGCCCGAGGAATTTCGGAGATGTGAACTCAGGCAGACACACCTGCACTGGCTAAGTGGCGGAGCCACCCGGCCTAACGGCCTTAATCCAGTGAGGCGTCGTGAATGCAAAACGTTAGCTGAAATACCACAAAGAGGTGAATAAATGATTAAAGAAATTGCTTGGGAGATTTTTGAACTTCGCAAAGAAAATTACTTAAGTAAGACTGCTGAAGAAATTAGTAAATTGGAGACGAGCTTCTCCCTATTAATGAATAAATTTGAAGACGGATTGAAAGTTGTAAATGAAAAATCCGAACTACTAGAAGTAATCAAGAGAGATAAAGATTCATTTGATTTCCCAATTACACTGATGATCGATACGTATAAGAAACTAATTGAGTTAGACCCTATTTGTTGGGAACATTATAAAGATTTCATTGACTATTTGAGCTGGTTTGGACCTGATTGGGAACATGAACAAAAAGAAATGGAAAGATATATAAAAACTAAAGATTGGCAAAATGCCAAAACAGTTGTAAATATAATTGAATATGATAAAGATTTCGAGTAGTAGTTCAAAGATGCATGGTACATCAGCTAACAACGTTTTCCCACTGCGGGGCTACGCCCCTTGGTCTGCAAGAGGGATTTTGAAGAGGTGTAATCAGCAGACACACCTGCACCGACTAACCGCGTCGCGGCCGCCCTTCGGGCTTAAGTCGGTGAGGCATCGGGAACACAACAACGTTAGCTAAAATTGATGAAAACTATTATAAAAAAACCCAAGGAGTTGTCCATATGGATGTAGAAATTAAAAATACATTAATAGAAAGCTATAATGCTAATGCAAAATTAAGAGATAAGTTTGAGATTGAAAGTTGGAAGCTCAATGAATTAAATCGATTTATTTCCTATTTTAGTAACATAGTTGGTTTAAAACTCCTTGATATTGGTGCAGGTTCCGGTCAACATAGTCAGTATTTAAAGTCAAATGGTTTCGATGTGCTTAGTATTGATATGAGCCCAGAAATGATCAAATCATGTCTCAACAGAGGGTTAAAGGCTCAAGTGATGGATGTTTACTCGTTGAAGTTAGAAGAGGACTCATTTGATGCAATTTGGTCAATGAACGCATTACTTCATGTGCCAAAGAGAAGGTTGGATATTGTTTTTAATAATATTAAGACTGTATTGAAGCCAGGCGGATTTTTTTACTTAGGTCTATATGGGGGTTATGATAGCGAAGGGATTTGGGAAGAAGATCCATATAAACCTAACCGGTTTTTCTCGTTTTATAAAAATGAAGATATAGAAGTAAAAGTTAAAGAATATTTTGATGTATTGAATTTTGAAGTGGTTCCAATGATTGGTATGAATACAGACTTTCAATCATTTGTTTTGAGAAAGAATAAATTCTGATAGTTAATTCAAAGAAGTCATCAACATCAGCTAACATTGCATTACCACAGCGGTCGCTACGCTTCCTTGGTCACCAAGAGGAGTTTCGAAGAAGTGAATTCAGGTGACACATCCAACCAGCTAAGTGGCAGAGCCACCCGGACCTACGGTCCTTAAGCCGTTTGGACGTCGGTAATGCGCGAACGTTACCTGAAATATCTGGGATAGGGACGTAGGAAGGGCATTAAAGAATGGATGATAGAGAAATTCATGAAGAAATAATGAACAAAAGGTAAAGTCATAAGAATAGAAGCGAAAGATCTAAAAAAAACCAGGTTTAAATTCAGCATTAGAGGCATTTCGAAGAAGAGATAGAAATACATAAAGAAAATCGAAACAAAACTAAGTGAGATTAAATACGTTAAGAACATTAAGAACATTAAGAACATTAAGAACATCAGAACCATCAAAGACATGATAGATATGAAAGACATCAAATAAAATTAAATGATACAAGGAATTTGAAAGTAGATTCAGGGAAGTCAGATACATCAGGTAACACCACATTCCTACTGCGGGCATTCGCCCTTGATCGCTTAGAAGGATTTTCAAGAAGATTATTCAGGCGACACATTCAACCAGCTAAGTCTGACGACCCGTTCCCTACGGTCACTTAAGCTGCTTGAACGTCAGGAATGCCAAACGTTATCAGAAAGATCAGCAAATCTATTTTAAACATTGAAGGAGCACTATATGGCGACTATAGCACTGATAAGGCATGGTAGCACCAGTTGGAATAAAGAAGGACGAGCACAGGGTAACTCTGA
>NZ_JCAIUM010000035.1:0-12389 GCF_059445545.1 Paenibacillus sp. Y568 | reverse complement strand
GGATACATGGTTCCGTCATTCCCATCCTCGGTTGTAAAGTTAGATTTCATTTCATGAAATCTCTGTTTTTTCGCGCTGTAAAGCGCTTATACAGAACTTGTCATACTGTCCCGTTAGTTCAATGCTTCGCTAACCATATCTTCATTGATTTTTATTTTAAAAATAGACGTATGACCATTAGCCCAAATTTTATCTGTTCTAACTTGAAAGCTCCACTGAAAATTAGATGCGGGGTAAGTAATTAGTAAACGAATATTTTGATCTTGATACTTGTTTTTTAAAGCATGTTCGAATTGGATTTTAGAAAAAGATAACAAGGAAAGATATATCATAACCACAGATAACGAAATTATAATTATAAGTCGCCCTCTACTAAAAAATAATGCGGCAATCAAGGCAAGTAAAAGAAGATACATAAGAAAATAATCAACACTATTGATAATATGAAAATCAGTTTCCTCTATAACAAACGGATAAAATAAAGCCACTCCATTACCGATGTAATCAATAACAATATGGCTGAACACCGCAATTGAGACTGTAAGCCACAATTTTTTAAATGATATATCCCTTAAAAGAAATTTTGCTAATATTCCAATCAGCATCCCTATCAAAGGGACAAGTAATATAGAATGAGCTAAATCGTTCCCAAAATATTTTGGAATATCAGGTGAAATTGCCGATAATCCACCAATGATGTATATAATTAAGCGTTTTTTTCGTGATATATAATCATTTTTAATTATAAAATATGCTAAACAAGCCCCTAATGAAAAATGAATAATTTCATGAAAGATGTATCCCATTGTCCCCCACACACTCCCATCTACTTTTCATAACATTTCTGAATCTGGTTACTATTTATCGTTGGAATATATAGATATGTTAGCAAAATATTATTGATTATACCATATTATTTCGGACTGAATACGGTTTAACGTAAATATCGCTATACTGCCCGTTAGCTGAACAACGGCAGCCGATCCACTTACCAGCTGCCGTTGTGTCTTTATTGAGCTATCGTGTCCCGATAGCTTAATAAGATATTTTACTTAGTCATTATTTATTAAGATTTTATGTCTTTATAAAGAGCACATTTTATTAATATATTTCATTTTCTACACTATACAATCGTATTACTGATAATTTTGAACACACCTTTTAACTGATGAATGGTTTGTATTGCCGTATCGCTAAATAAATACCATTGGTTTTCAGTAACGTCATGAATTAAAACTTCTGGGTATCCTTCTAAGTCTTCTTCTGAAAAATCTTTAATTAAACTATAAATATCAAAACGTTTCAGGCTATTACCTTCTAGGTTCAAAAAATCATATTGATAACCTTTATAATAAGATCCAAGAGTATCAGAGGTATACATCCACGAATAATTTGCGGGAGCTTCGACTTTACTACCTAAGTTATCTATCAAAGTATTATAAAATGTTTCGTTATACGCGTTACCGCTACTTTGCTGTACTACGCCGCCCATCGTCATATGGTACTCCAGTTGTAATGTTATTACTTTCACACCATCTATGACCAATGCCTCGCAATCAACAGTAACTGTGGAATTAATGTAATTGACCTTACAGCCAAATGTTTCTGAAAGGAAGCGAAGTGGAACCATGGTGCGGTTTTTATTTATGTATGGTTTTACGTCAAGCACAGACGTTTTACCGTTTTTCATTACGTTATTGCTTTGCGTGTTTAATATTACCTGCTTATTGTTTTTAGTGAGGATAACTTCAGAATCCAACCAATCGACATTGGCTCCTAAGTTTTCACTGATAACACGTAAAGGCACCATTATACGACTGTTCCTAATTACGGGTTCCACCTCGGATGGAATAACAACACCGTCAATCTTGATTTGAATGTTAGATGCAGCTGCATAAGTAGGTAAAGAAGTAATTACTAGTAGAAATATAAGGAAAATCCCTGAAAATATTCGTTTCATTTTTTAACTGCTCCTTAATTTTATTATTAAATTGTCCTTTCACCTGGTCCACAACATTGGACTATTTAACATCGTACCGTCAAGGTCCAATGAAACTAATTTGTATCGAATATGCCTCCTTTAATTTGTTAATTATGACCATATATAGAATAACATAATTATAACTGTCCTGCCCGTTAACTTAATAAATAAAAGGAGCAGCTGCCGTAGCAAACTACTCCTTTGTTGTTCCACTATCGTGTCCCGTCGTATTATGAGGTTAGCCAGTTTTTACTGGTTGACCTCTTTTTGTTAAGTGGTGTAATAAAATAGTAGCCGGGGTTGAACGTTCGTGTCCCTGGGAACACATCCCGTCGCTAAAACTGTTCACCCCCTACTTGTAGAAACCATGTTTTGGCTGGTTGAGACCTAGATCTCGCATCACGTGCGATGCTGTGGAACTGCAAGCAGATGTCATAGGGGTTACCGGCAACCATACAATCAGAGAGGATGAAGAATATGATACATCCAGTCATTGGTCTGGATATTTCAAAAGGTCAAAGTGAAGGTCAAGCATTCTTAAATAAAGGTCAACCTTACGGTAAAAACTTCTCCTTTCTTCATACGCAGGAAGGGCTAGAAGAGTTATTCAACATGGTCAAGACCCTTCAAATGAATACTGGAGTTTCTCCTGCTATCATTTTAGAATCAACAGGACATTATCACGAAGCAGTCATTCAGTTCCTTAAAGAACAAGAAGTCCAATTCATTGTTGTGAATCCACTCATTTCTCATCAAGCGAAGAAATCTAGCCTTCGCAAGGTGAAAACAGACGCGGTAGATGCCTACCAGCTCTGTGAACTGTATTACAAAGAGGAGTTTGAGATTCACAAACAGAGGGACATTCAGCTCTTAGATCTGCGTCATTTAACGAGGCAGTTTGAGTCCATCACGGATATGTATGTTCAAGCTAAATTGCAATTCCAAGCCGTCTTGGATCAAGTTTTTCCGGAATATCGAGGTATCTTCGGAGATCTCTATTCTAGAATTTCACTGCTTCTGTTAAAGGAATTTCCCACGTCCGAGATCATTATAAAATCTGGAGAAGCCAAACTCTCGGATCGAATTGCATGTCTTTGCCCTAGCCGTTCTGATCGTTGGGCAGAAGAAAAGGCAACGCTCATTATGGTTGCAGCGATTAGCAATCCCTTTCAGAAAATAACGTATCATAGTCACCTCATTAGCCTTAATTTATACGTGGATTTACTGCTTCAGTATCAAGTACATCTAGCCTATTTGGAAGAGCAGATTGATGCCCTTGCTACTGTAGTAGAAGAATATTCAATTATCCAATCGATTCCCGGTATTGGCAATAAAATCGCGGCAACGGTTTTATCTGAAATCGGGGAAATCCATCGGTTTAATCATCCGAAGAAGCTAGTCGCCTTTGCAGGTATTGATCCGAGTGTATATTCATCCGGAAAATTTACGGCAACGACAAATCGGATCACGAAACGTGGCTCCAAACGACTACGGCATACCTTATATCTTGCTGTTTTGTGCGGGATTAGACGTTCTGGAAGCAAGAAATTAAGAGCATTCTATGATAAGAAACGTAGTGAGGGAAAACCCTACCGAGTAGCAATCATTGCTTGCATGAACAAGCTACTCCATTGGATTTTTGCCGTTTTGACACGTAAAGAACCTTTTTTAGATATTGTCTAGAATCCAAAAAAATCATCTAAAATAAAATCCTTCCAGCATGAATAGGAAGGCTATTACGTATGCCCTTTTAGTATAACGCTAGAGCTAAAAAAATGGTTCAAAATCAAAACCAGTGCTTGACGAAATAACCTAAGGTTGAAAATGGAAAAACATCTGCGAATCCTGTAATGTTGTAAGTCCTACCCAACAACAAAGGAATAAGCAGATGCAGACTAAGTATATCAATGAAATGCTCAATATACCAGAGCTAGAGATCCAACAGATTTTGCGGATAAGCGCAGATGAAATTCATATAGAAGCTTCGCCAGTAGCCTCCAAACAGTGCTGCCCAATTTGTCGCTCCGCTGAATACGTCACTCGCAAAGGAAGCAATGAAACGCGTCCGTCCGACACCTGTCAGTGTTTGAGAAGATCGTATACCTATTGATTCCAACCATTCGTATGCAGTGTTCGCAGTGTAATGTAGGTTTTGTTTGGGTGTATGACTTTGTTGGGCCTAAAAGACGATACAGCAACCTCTTTCGAGCGCGAGCAGCCGAGCAAGCCATTGGATCAACCGCAGTACATAGCGGCCGTATGCAACAAGCACCCGCCAGTACCGTGCAACGGATGCACAACGAGGCTGTTCCTGTAGAAGGTAAGCGTCTTTCCAAACAGGCGTGGGCAACGGCGAAAGCAAACAAAGGATTGGTATTAGGCGTGGATGACTTTGCTATCAAAAAGGGACATACCTACAATACCGGCATTCATGACCTTAAGGGAGAAATGATGCTCGATTTGTTACCCGGACGCAAGCTAGAGGATTTACGGAACTATGCGAAGTTCCATCCGGATTTCATGCTGCTTACGCCAAAAGCGGTGGTGATGGATTTGGCAAAAGCCTACCACACATGGATCAGTGAATGTTTTCCGAAAGCTATCCGAATCGCTGATCGCTTTCATGTCCATGGCTATGTTATTGAAGCCTTGCAAGAGGTTCGCAAAACCATACAGAGTGAGCTTTCGCCACGGGCAAAAGCTTGGCTCAAAGCCAACCACCGCCTCCTAAATCCTCAAGAGGAATCTTTATCTGTTGAAAGTAAGAAAACGCTAGAAGAACTGCTCGATTACTCTGCGCTTCTACGAAGGTGCTGGGAATGGAAAGAAGCCTTTACGATTTGGTATAACTATTCACCGAATATCGAAGTGGCAACACTTGGATTCATCCGTTGGTGTGAACAGGGCGATGAGATCGACCACAAAGCTGTTAAAAGCGCATTGAAAACGATGCGTAATTGGCAACATGAGATCATCAATTATCATCGATGTCGATGGACGAATGCAACCGTAGAAGGACGTCATAATCGTATCAAAGCTTATCAACGCCGTCACTACTTCACACGTAATCGTGACAGCTATAAGATGGGAATCTTAGTAGAATGCAATCGTAATCAGCTTAACTAATTAATCAAGCACTGATTTCGAGGTTGAGCTAAAAAAATTTAAGAGAAATATATTGACAAGATATTAGCTGGTTTTAGCTCGATGATTTTTCTCTACATATGACTGCTTCAAATATTTTTTTACCTATAGAATCTATCATAATTCCTTGAGAAGGTTCTTTTTTACTAATCCATTTTATACATTGAGCAAAATAATAATCCATAAGAGAATTCGAGAAAAAAGAATAATTTGATAGCAATACAACTCCTACACGGAGTTCCTTGTTAAAAGCTAGATAACTTTTAAAACCAGCAGAACCCCCGTTCCCAGTGGATACCTTTATCTAGAAGTTTATCCTCACCCCAACCAAAATAACGGTTTGAATCTCCGATCCATATAGAGAGATGGATTTTTTGTAGTATAGAGGCTTCAGACTATCCTACCTTTACTTCCGAATTTAGGATACGAGTTCAACAGCCTGTGGTAATGTCCTTTCGTATTCCTTATGTAACACATAATGTTGGACACCTCTCGAAGAGTTGAGGGCATCCCTAGCGTGCTTGACCGCAGTCTCGATGCAGCCAGATTTGAGTTCAATTTCCGCTAGCAGTGCTGATCTCATCCAAGGCTTCTTGATGGATTCAAGGTGTTTTCGAGCCTGAGCACTTTCCCCGTCCTCTGACAATAGAATCGTTTCATAATATGCTCGGTAATCGGAATAACGAATGTACGGTACGGCTTCTTGAACTGCAGTCATATCTTTGCGATAAACGCCGTATGCCGCCTTGTATGATGCCTGTGCTGCTGCCTTCTTATATTTGCTCATAAGCTTCTCCATAATCGTTCTTGCTTCTTCCTCAAGTCTGTTAGCAAACACATAATTAATATAGAGTCCAGGCGTGTTTTTCTGGCTCCGTAAAAAGGATTCCACTCGATCCACACGCTTTTCCAAAGCTAACGGATAAACGAATTGGATTGTAAAAAAAATCAAGGTAGCCATCACAGCGGTTCCTACTATCAAGACTATTGAATAGTCATTGATTGCCATGAATATGACCACCACGGACAAGACGAAATAAAATAAAATTTTCCACCAAAGATGCTTCATTATAAATCTCCTTTTAAAATATTAATTAGATAGTTTGAGGAAAAGAATTAGCGATGTTCCAATTTTGCCTAAATTCTTAAATTTGCCATCCCTAAGGTATTCGGCGAATGATTAAACTATCCTGCGCTTGTCAGGAATCGGACTAGAATCTTGTCATCCGACATGTAAGCCAAATTGATGATCTTGTGGGCTTGAAAGTATGAATAATCGAACTTTCTATAATTTATGGGGTTTATATACTGATACATGATATTGAAAGCAAGTCGTTGCCATACAGATTCAAACTCAAATTTATTGAAATCATTTTTGCCATTCTCTGAGATTCCTACAATAGAGACTTTACTCAACAAACAATCATGAAGGGGGGGAATTGTGATGGTCAATAAAAACAAGATAATTGTGATATCAAGTTCTACGATCATTTTATGTATAGCTTTAGTTGTCGGAATCATGACTGTCGACAAGAAAACGTCTGCTCAAAGTACTGTAATGCCTAATGAGGCAAGTCATACTTCTAGTCTACTTTCACCTGAGTTAGCTAAAGAGTATAATGATCAAGTTCTACTTAAAGTTGCAACTCAGCCAATAGAGTCGATTGTTACAGCACAAGGTGAGTTTTATTATGTTAAGTTCCCAAATGAATATCCAAGAAATCAAGTAGCCAATTTCGATGCTGGAGAATACGTAACTCCCGAAACGCGGCAGTTCATTCGGAAAGGTTACTATTATGAAAAAAAATAGATCGGAACTATGGGGCTGTCCCATAAGTCATTAAAATGGCTAGGGGCACCCCATTTTTTTGTAGGAGAAAGTTAGGTGTTCTGAGAGGACGCTCCGCGAACGGACCGTTTCTCCAATCGCTGTGGTCTCCAAATTTCTGGATTAGAATCACTCAGCGGTTGAAATTCGGAGACAGCGTATGCTTTCGAAGTAGCTTTCCTTTGGAAAGCTTTTAGGCGACCGCTATCGCTTTTTACGAAATCGTTCCGTCCTCTACGCTACTTTAAGCGTATTTTTTCAACTTCCCAACCGAAAACAACACAAAAAAATCGCTCTTTTTGGTAAAATGGAAGTACCACCAACCATACCAAAGGAGCGATTTTTTTGTACATTCAATATACCATGGACCAGCTAGCTTTTTTCTGCCAATGGATTTGGAAGAAGAGATTCCTCAAAGCCACCTCGTTCGCCTCATTAACACGGCTGTGAATCGACTCGACGATTCTATTTTTGATGCCGCTTATCCCGGTGGTGGCAGGGATAGTTACCACCCAAAAATGCTCACTAAAGTTATCATTTATGCGTACACTCAGCGGCTTTATTCTTTCCGCCTAATTGCCAAAGCCATACGAGAACAAGTTCCGTTCATGTGGTTGGCCGGACGACAACGCCCAGATTTCCGGACTATTAATCGCTTTCGTTCAAACCGAATGAAAGACGTACCTGCACAAGTTAGTGGTCTCTCCGGTGAAATCGTGAATGTGCAGTTTCAAGGTAAGGAATTCTATTATGATGTTCTATCTACCGGACAGCAGTGGAAAGTTATCTCTCCTTTACCTTTTAAGCTAAATGATAAAGTTTCTATTAATATGCCAGTTCCAAACTATCATTTAGTATGATCGTGAGACTGATGACTATTTCATTACAAAAAACAGGCCTGAGGATTTCCTCTGCCTGTTTCTTCATATTATTACATATCGCTATAAATTCAAGATGAGGCAACTTCCCTATTAGTGTTATTTATCTCACCTAGTATTTCTCCTTGAAGGAAATTCTGAATACACTTCTTAATGATATCACAACCCTTTTGAAGCACAGCCATTTCGATTGTCAAAGGGGGTAATATTTTTAAGACTGTATCATTGCGGCCTGATCTTTCGATAATAAGTCCACTATCATAACAATTCCGAGCGATCGTGGCACATACTTCTTCAGAATTTGGTAAACGAGAGAAATCAATTCCCCATATCATGCCCAATCCCCTGATCTCAATGTCTGGATGCAAGGACTGGATATCATGATACAGTACATGTTCAATATATGCTTCCTTCTTGAGCACCTTAGCTTCAAGATGCTCAGTCTCTTTAAATTCTAACGCTGCTGTTGCCCCAACGAAGGCCAATTGGTTCCCGCGGAATGTCCCATTATGCTCTCCAGGCTTCCAAATATCTAGCTCCGTCTTGAGCAGAAGCAGTGCCATCGGCAGCCCGTATCCGCTAATCGACTTCGAGAGAACAACCATGTCCGGAACAATACCTGCTCTTTCAAATGAGAAGAATGGGCCTGTTCGGCCGCATCCCACCTGTATATCATCCACAATAAGCAGAATATCATGCCTCTGGCAAAGCTCACTTAACCGTTGCAGCCATGTCACTGGTGCTACGATAACTCCACCTTCTGCCTGAATCGTCTCGACAATCATCGCTGCTGGTTTGTCAATTCCACTGTTCGGGTCTGTCAGCACACTATCTACATAATCAATAGTATCAAATGAATTCATAAACCCGTGTGGGAACGGCATAAAAGTGGTGTTATTTAAGGGCAGTCCTGCACCCATTCTATGAAATTTATTTCCTGTTACTGCGAGACTCCCTTGAGACATCCCATGAAAACCACCCATAAACGAAAATATTCCTGTCCTATTTTTCACCTTTCTAGCTAATTTCAGCGCTGCTTCAACCGCATTCGTCCCCGTCGGTCCACAAAATTGCATTTTATACGGATACCTATTTGGTTCCAGTACCAATTCGCTAAATCGTTGGATAAAGGTAGCTTTCGCAGAAGTATACAAGTCCAAAGAATGAATAACTTGATCAGAATCCATATAATCCAGTAGACTTTGCTTAATATAATCGTTATTATGCCCATAGTTCAACGCGCCCGCACCTGCGAAGAAGTCGATATACTCTGTTCCGTCATCCGCGTAGAGGTACGCATTCTTAGCTTTGGAAAAAGTATTATTAAATGATCGACAATATGATCTTACGTTGGATTCTAATCTTTCAAATTGGTTCATTGTTAACCCCGCCTTTTGAATCAAATTTATATTACTTGTTTTAAGAATGTACCTCTACATTTGAAGATTCAATATAGGTTGATTTTTCCACGCCCGCATCCGCATCCTCCTTGAAGAAGTTCCGAAGCGCTTTATTCCGATGCGCAAGATTCCCAACAATAAAGAGTAGAATACTTGATCCGATCATCAGATATGAGAAATCCATTTGATCAAGCAACATACCGTATATCCACACTCCAATAGGAACTGATATTGTTGTCACTGTACTCACAACCCCGAAAATACTTGCTCGCAGATGATCAGGTATATGGAGTTGGACATAAGATACCATTGGTATATTGCCCATGGACACTAACATTCCTGTAAATGCCAGAACGAAAATGTACCCAATCGTTATCCATACAGTGGCATTAGGATCTACAAAAGGTAACTTGGGAAAGACCCATAACAAGAGAGCACCAGCTTGCAATTGAAATAATATAAATATCTTGTTCGTGATAAATCCATTGATCTTGCTGACGGATACCAATACTGCTCCGATAATTAAACCTGCCGATGCTGCTGCTTCAATGTAAGATAATTGATGAGCAGACATATCTAGCACCTTCCTAATAACGAAAGGGAGCACCACAGTTATCGCAGGAACAACAATAAAGTTGGTAATAACAAATACACCTAACAAATATTTAATTGCTGTACGCTTGTGGATATACCGATATACCTCTTTGAAACTTTCAGAATAAGACTTCTTAACTTCCTTGTGATTCTGTTTGGAGTGAAATATTAAGAACATATTAACTACTCCTGACGCTATGAACGCAATACCATTCATCATCAGCATGGGACCAATACCCATGCTGACGTAAGCAATAGCCCCGATGATCGGCCCCATAATATTAAACAACGCATTGATACTTTGATTACTTGAATTGACTGCAGACACACGTTCTTTAGAGACTAAGTTGGGAACAGATGCATTCACCGCTAAGCTAAATATTGCTTGAAAAGTGTTGAGAATCAATGCATAACATATAAATAGCATTATATTCTTTGGGTAAAGTTGGAACATAGCAAAGAAAATCAGGACAGCAATACCACTGAGAAGATTGCATAAAACCAGAACTCTTTTCTTATCGGATCGATCCACGAATATTCCTGCAAAGATGTCAACGAGTACGCTGGGAATGAACATGCAAGCTAGAACAATTGAAAACATGCTAGCGGAACCCGTAATATCAAGTATGTACAAACTAAGTGCAAACTTGAACATCGATTCCATCAGTTCAGATATGAGTCTACTGAGACTAAATAGTACTATATTTCGAGTATCATGCATTTCTCCATACCTTTCTATTTGTTATTTTAACGATACTTCAGTCCCGAATGATTACTTATCTCCATTATCGGATTAATAACTGAAGGATCGTGTGAATCTATCAGGATCATCTGTAAAGGGAAGGACGACATTGACATGCGCATAGCCCTGATGATGCCAACATGTGTATAAAATCCGATTCTTATTCCCATTATTCACTCCATTTACATCAACCCCTTTCAGAACGTCACCAGTCATATCCTGTTCGCCAAGATAGTTGAAGTTTATCGGTAGCAAGGCGAAAGCATCACGAACATGTTCTACAGATCTACTCCATTCTTCCTTAACTGAGTCGTTATACATTAGATTTGCAATATTGAGAGAGCATTCGCTTACAAGCGTAATTCGATCTTTAATAGTCTTCATATTCACGGATATACTGTTCTCTGCATCTAGTAGTATGGGAAGATAATCGATACATTCCCCTACCAGATTAAAGTACTGTGATTGACCGTACTGCCTTCCATAATGCGTTATCCAAGCAGGTATGGATGTAAGGCCGAAGTTGGTCTGGAAGAAGGATAGAAACATCCTTAATGATTGCATCCACATTTCGTCGGTTTCCAGACTCACTCCTTCGGCTTTCAGTTTCACTTCATAACTTAATGACGTCACAGTCGAAGGATCATAATTTCCAAATACGATGGCTGCTTTGCAAGAAGCGTCCTTGAACTGTTCAAGAGCGAATCCTTCCATAATCATCTCATCGCTTAATCCTCTAGGTCCTTGGATGATATGCTGGATGAAATCTCGGTAAGAAGGTCCAGTAACCGCAGGTAACTCCTGATTCCTCTGAAGACATTCATAATATTGAGTAAGCTTATTTCTGATCACCTCACTGCTCATGTAGTCAAAGATGGCATGAGAGAAAGGCATAATCACGGAGTGTTTGCCTTCTGATATTGTGACAAGTAATATCCTGTACATTATTGTCCCCGGTGCAGTGTAATTACTAAGGAAAAAGTTGCGCATTATTTCCTGCAAGATTACATCCTGTTCTTCAGGGGTATAATCCGAAATGTTCAGATATGGTATGGACACATTCAACGGTTTATGAACTAATTTCCAATATAATCCCCCATCTTGTTCTATCAGCACACTACGCAACACATCTTGCGTGGAAATAAGGTGTAACAAGGCTTGCTCCAACAATTTCTTATCTGTTGGTCGATCTAGCATAACGACTGTTCCTGAAACATCATGAACATTCAGATGATAGTGCTGTGTAGGGGAGATATTGTAGATCACATCCACAGCTCCTCCAGATATTCCAGCCGCGAAACCCTCATGAATCACATTCAGATCCACTAGAATCCGACGAATTCCTTCTTCATTTAACGTGACACCTGAGTGATATTTAAGGTCCTCCCGCTCTTTGAATAGAATCCTCTCCTCACTCACTGCCGCCTCGTCATTTGCACGGTATAAGGAATGAGTAATACATTCCGCTAGTCCTGCTGGTGTCGGGTGCGTAAATATTTCAAGAATCGATAGATCCCATCCCAGTCTGGAGAATCTGCTGACCAATTGAACTGCCTTTAGAGAGTGTCCTCCAAGCTCGAAGAAGTTATGGAACACGCTGATTGGCTTGACATGAAGTAATTCTTCCCAAATTTCAACAATACGCTCTTCTACTTCATCTCTTGGTGAGATGATAGAGTCACTTTCATTCATTCCAGACTCCGGTTGTGGCAGAGCTTTGCGGTCTACCTTTCCATTCATCGTGAGTGGAAGTTTATCCATTAACATCACATAGGAGGGAACCATATACTCTGGAAGTTGTTCCTTTACATATGCCTTCAGT
>NZ_JCAIUM010000034.1:0-12547 GCF_059445545.1 Paenibacillus sp. Y568 | reverse complement strand
CGAATTCCGACTCGAAGGCCGAACCTTCCAGCAATCAGCCGGCCCAGACGGATTCGAGCAAACCTACCGATTCCGGCGACGTGCCTACGTTGGTATGGTGGACGATCGGCGGTCAAGTTCCCGACAATTTCGACAAAGCCATCGAGCAAATGAATGACTACACGGCCGAGAAGATTGGCGTGAAGATCGACATTAAGGTAGCAGGCTGGGGAGACTGGGATACGAAGATCAATACGATTGTGAACACTGGCGAGGCTTTCGACATCATGTTTACGAACAGCAGCAAGTACAACCAGCAAGTTACGATGGGTGCATTTGCCGACATTACCGACTTGATGCAAAGCGAATCGCCCAACCTTTACAAATTCATCCCCCAGAAGGTCTGGGACGGAACGAACATTGATGGAAAAATCTACTCCGTGCCTACTTATAAAGACTCGTCCTTGACCCAATACTGGGTGTTCGACGATACGTATGTGCAGAAGTACAGTATAGACATAAACAGTATCAAGACGTTGAAAGACCTCGACAAACCGTTCCATGATATGAAGGCTGGCGAGGGCAAAAGCTTTTATCCGCTGAGGCTCACCCAGGGCGAAGGATTTAACGGATTCTTCAATGGATACGACGATATGACGGGCGGTTTGGCACCCATGGGCGTCAAGGTCGACGACGCTTCCCACAAAGTCGTCTCCGTTCTGGAACAACCCGATATCATGGAGGGCTTGAATCTTCTACATCAATGGTACAAAGACGGAATCATCAACCCGGATGCACCGACCAAAACCGAAGCGGACAAAGCCCGCCCGTTCTTTAGCGCTCAAGCATTCCCTGGCGCGGAAATAAACTGGCAAGTTACGGAAGGTGTTCAGAAGTACGACATGTTCCAAATCTTTGGCCCGATTTACACGACAAGCACGATTCAAGGCTCCTTGAACGCAATCTCCGCCAACTCCGAGTATAAGGAAGAAGCTCTGAAATATTTGCAACTGGTCAACACTGATCCGAAGCTACGCAATATGCTGGCCTTCGGCCAGTTGGGCGTCGACTATGACAACGTGAGCGACGAAAAGGTCATCGAGCGCAAATCGGATACGTGGCCGCTGGCCGCCTATACCCAAGGTACGTTCTTCAACATGGCCGTTACGAAAGGCGCTCCGGAAGATCAGTGGGATCAGGTTCGCAAGCTGAACGATCAAGCAATCTCCTCAACCAGCCTGGGCTTTGCCTTGGACATCTCCAAACTGACCACGGAGATAGCCAATACGAAGGCCGTATGGGACAAATATCGCTATGAACTGATTAATGGTGCTTCCGATCCGGAGGTAATGGTACCGAAGGTCGTTGCGGAATTGAAAGCAGCCGGCATGGATACGATTATGAAAGCAGCTCAAGAACAAATCGATAACTATTTCAAATAAGCCTTAAACGCGGGTGGGTATCCCCAAACCCCGAACGGTGAACTCTTCTGCCGTTCGGGGTTTCTGGCATAAGGTCCCGATATTTTTATCCCCATGTCCACGCTTATTTTGGGAAATAACCTTCAGATTCTTGAAGAAAGGATTAGTGTTGCTATGAGACGTTAAGAATAATGCTTTTCCCCAGCCACTATCTGAGAAGGATGAGAGCAAGTACTTAAAGTTGATGGCCGAAGGAGACAGCTACGCACGTAATATGCTTATTGAACATAACTTGCGGTTGGTGGCGCACATCGTCAAGACGTTGTGAACACGAACCAACGTCAAACGTAATGATTAAAAATCAAGGTTTGGTGACCAAAGTGGGGTATCGTGGTGAGAAGATTTTTGTTGAATAATATAAGGAGAGCGCCCAGTATAAGGGAGCTTTTTCTTTAAACATATAACGTGGCAATTTCGATTAATCCACCAAAATTGCCACGAATGTCTCTTACTGAATTTCCGAAAAGATTTTAGGGCGAAGCACACCTAGCTTTTGGCCTGATTTGTGGGTAGAACGGATTTCGCTCACAATAGCGATGGAATCTGCATCAAAAAACTGAGTATCTTTTGTTTGGTGTTCCATTGATGTTATTTATTCTCCGCTTGTTTACTCCATGTTTATGACGGGACAAACACGGATAAAAATACTGCTGGACGGTATATACTTCACAAGGACAAGGGATTGAAATGTCGTGATGTATTTAATGACTTTTTATGTCTTCCATTAGTACTGTCCACCTGTAGTGGTATTGAGAATGAAGTTGCGTAGTGACTCTTGGGGGATTCTGAGACTGCCCCCAACTTTACAACTTGATAGCTGTCCGTTATGGCATATGCCATAAACCGTTGTGTACGAAAGCTGTAGAATATCGATGACCTCACGGATAGTGAATAAACGTCCATGATGCCCCCCTTTTCGGTAACTACATTGTCATGTTGCAATTGAAAAATTACTCAGCAGCATTTATGCCGGGTTCTACGGTTGCGTGTATTTGTTGGTTTTGTATCTCGTGTCATAGCTGTCGTATCGATAAGAATGACCCTCTTTACATACCGGACGAAAATACTTGTCCACATCTTTATCTTGTTGTTCGTTACGACGGTTGTAATCCATGAGTGCTCTGGCTCCCATTTTCTCCACCTGTTTGTAAATCCCTTCTTCTCGAACAAGGGACGATTCTCTTCAAGTTCTAACTGTTCCTTTAGCCATTGCTCTCGCTCATCCTTAGATTTGAGACCACGTTTTTTCTTGGGAGGTTCAGTTACTAGTTGGTTCGGTTCGTCTTTCTTCTTATCCGGTTGGCGATCTCTAGCTTCAATATGAGTGGCATCCATGGCGACCTCGGATGCATCAATAAACCCTTCTTGAAAGGCTGTTGAACTAATTTTTCATTGGACTGCTGAAAAACTTGGGATTTTTGAAGCTTTTGGATTAGCCGCGTATATGAAGCTTCACTTGGAATTCGATCGGAACCGGTAAACCCACAGTCCGTACTAAATTCAATACTTCTATTCAGGCGCTTTCTTAGATCTTTAATCGTTGGGATACGTTCGACGATCCGAATGAACAGCGAGTGTAGCATAGCTGCATAGTTGAGTTGTGTTGGTGCCCCTAGAAATGCCTTCTTTGAAACAACGTGTAAGAATGGATTAATATCTAGCGTCTCAAAGAGATAACCGTACGTATCTTTGGGGGACATTTCCAGTAAATCCTCCAAGGAAAACAAACTTTCTTGTCGAATACTATACATTGGGAGTTCAACCTTCTCTCTCTCGGTGTTTGGTAGGGGTACTAAACACTTCGAGATTTGGGGAGGTACTCCTTTTTTCATGTTCTAAAAACTTAAGCACAGTAAGGCTTTGGATTTATGAAATTAATTCAAATAATAAAAAAGAAAGATCCAACAAGTAATGTATAGCTAGCCTGATGTATATTATCAACAGCTGAAGATCGCCCTTGGATACACGCTTATTATTGAATTTGGTCGCACTCTATGTGATGCGTGGATTGAATTATCGTATGGTTACCGTAATGATCGCGCAGGATGTCGCACTCTATCTGTGTACATTCTGTAAGAAGCGGATTGCAATAAGATAAAATATAGGATAGATTCTATCCCAGCGTGGGTGGAAGTCATCGAACAACATTTACAAAAGTGAATAATTACTTTTACGAAATGTAACGGTCAGAGTTCAACATGAACTGGCCGTTTTTGCTTTTCCAAGATAGATATTTACACCGTACATGCACAGATAGGCATCTGCCCTCATAGAATAAAATGATCGTTAACGAAGTAGTTTGTTGTATTCAGTAGGAGGTGTCATCTTTGTCCGGACTGATTAGCGTCATTGCTTTATTTATCAAAGAACTATCGCTCCTAGTCTCGTACGTTAAGAATAATGCTTTTCCCCAGCCACTATCTGAGAAGGATGAGAGCAAGTACTTAAAGTTGATGGCCGAAGGAGACGGCTACGCGCGTAATATGCTTATTGAACATAACTTGCGCCTGGTGGCGCACATCGTCAAGAAGTTTGACAACACAGGAGAAGATCTCGAAGATCTGATCTCTATTGGTACGATTGGTCTGATTAAAGCTATTGAAAGTTATCAACCGAACAAAGGTACGAAATTAGCGACTTTTGCAGCACGGTGTATAGAGAATGAAATTCTGATGCATCTCCGGTCACTTAAAAAAACACGTAAAGATGTATCTCTCCATGATCCCATTGGTACGGATAAAGAAGGTAATGAAATTACACTTATCGATATATTAGGTAGTGAAGCAGATGATGTGGCTGACTTGGTTCAGTTGAAGATTGAAAAGAGTAAAATTTATCGTAACTTGGATATTTTGGACCCCCGGGAACAGGAAGTCATCAAAGGTCGATTCGGACTGGAACAGGGCGGAGAGGAACGGACTCAACGGGAAATCGCGAAGGAGTTAGGAATTAGCCGGAGTTATGTGTCCCGTATTGAGAAGAGAGCACTGATGAAGTTATATCATGAGTTCTATAAGGCAAAGCGGTAACTTGAAAACGTAGGATAATAGCCAGTAGGGAAGAGATACTAATGTCTCAATCTTACTGGCTATTTTTGTTTCTGCAACATAAACAAACGTAGGATATCATCGTAGGGATTCTTGCTTTCTTGTATACTGTACAAGTAGCTTGAAAAATACAAAATGACATTTAGTGTAGGAGGCTTCAGTGCAAAATTTCGAAGATCTGATTTTGTTTATTAGCCAATCTCTTTTGAAAAAAGATGAGCAGCTTGAGCTGCCAAGGACAATAGGTGAAGCTTCACTTATAGATATAGATATTGTAAAAAGAACAGCACGTACGATAAGAAGAGTAGGGATCATTACAGTTGCTAAAGAGTTTTCCTTAATTGTTAAAGACCTTCCGGATCAGCAACTTTTACGCTGGACAGTGGGAAAACGTGCCTCATTAAACGATAATCAACAAACTTTTGATTGGCTTCAAAAAGGATGGATTTTGAAAGAAGTTCGTTTTAAACGTGATGGGAAATCTGTAGAACGAATTCAGTACCGCATGGGCTATTTATTATATGTATATTTATTAAATAAGCAAACGGATGAGCATGTGGATTTTTTAAATCAATTTACGCAATATCAGTCGAAGGCTACGCAGAAAATGGAAGAAATCACGTATTTACATGACGAACGATTACTTCAGTTGGAAGATTTGGCATTATACTTGTCAGGTAGTTTACAATGGATCCCTAATGATCTAGAGGATCAGTATATTTTCCCAGCGAATTGGAGTATATCTAATCGAATCAACGGTTTAAACTTTTTATTAGCATTTCTCTTGATTTCTAGTAGCAAAGAGATATTTGATTGGAAAGAAATTGGCGCACATTATTATCCGGGTATTGGAGGCTCTAAGGCATTTGATGCGTATAAGATTGAGTTTCTTAACATTTTGGAGACGATAAGTGGTCAGTCGCTGGAAACGTTAGGGATGATTAGTGGTGGACAAATTACGCCAATCTATTTTGCTGGGGAGCTGGAAGGAACATGGTCGAATTTTCGAGCAGGCCCCGTACATGCCTTAACAAATATTTCGGTTGCACAAGACCATTATTCAACTAGGGCAACAATACTTTGGTTAGTTGAGAATCGAGCCATATTGACTCGGATGTCAGCAGAACCTCATTTCTTACAGGAGACAAATTCATTGATTGTTTGTGTAGATGGTCATCTTCGAAGTGCGCATAAACATTTCATCAGACAATTGTTGCTGAATAGTAGTGTCGACCAAACGATTTTTTGGAGCGATTATGATGAAGCTGGACTGCAAATTGCAGGAGAGATGTTTCAAACGCTCATGGGACACGCTGTAAGGCATAAATGGATCTGTCTGGATCACTCGATAATAACCAATTGGTCGGAGTACCAACAGAGCATGGAGAGGTTACTACAAGATACGAAATCAGAACAAGAGATCGTGTTAGGGGAGGCAGATGATTGGAGAAACTGGATCAACCATTAATTTCAATATTTCAAACCAACGAATCCAAACCGGAAATGTATCAGGCATTAAGGGACATTGCATTGTTATCTGGGGTTCTTAATGATCTCAACTCACAAAATTTCCTTCAGACACCTATCGAAATTTTACGATTTCTTCGGATTATTCAATTGATTAATGAAGAAGCTTTGGGACTCGATGAACCGATTGAAAATGCAGATACGCTATATTTTCGTTATCGTAACCGTTTTGATGACCTTGAACCACCAAGTAGGAAAAAGGTCGAACAAATTGTAAATGTTCTTGTGAAGTATAACTGGATATCCAAACAAACAAGACAGCTAAAAATGCGTGATGTAGGTAAACGGATGATGGATACGCTCATACGTCTTGCAAATGATTCATTAGCCTATTATATGCATGATGAAATTGGCAGATCGTTATTCCAAGCTAGACGGGATGCTGAGCTTAGCGAAGCATATGACGATCATGGCATTTCCGGTGGTAATAAAATTGCTAGTATGATCCGCAATGTTGAGAATGCAATTCAATTGATGAAAGAACGAGAATTAGAGATGTTAGCTGACCGTAATGCGTTACCTCAACTAGAGATCATACATCAGTTGATGCAGGAATTAGAAATTAAACTATCGGAGCGTTTCCGTCAATTTCATACGTTAGAGGACAGTCTGGTACTCAGTAATTTAATGCAATTGGGAACCTCTGCGCTTGCAGATGGGACGAATTTGAGCATGGGAATGATCAATAAATATCTTAAATTTACAATGATGAAGCAAACGATGCTATTGTCCTCGATAAATCCAGAAAAAGTAAGGATCTTTATTACACAAATGTATGATCCACCTCAAGAATCTGACATTCCTAATGCTCATCAAATTATGAGTTTTATGGAGCAAAATGAATACGAGGGTGAGTCCATGGATGGTATATGGATTCCGGTTAAATTCGCTGCGCCTCTATCAGGAGAAGCAATTGGTGAGGCCATAGAATATCTGGAAAACTATGAGCCAATTGTTGACTCAATGCAAGAAGATGTTCAGGAAATCGAATATGAAAATGAGGAAATTTATATAGCTCAACTAGAAGATATGATGGGAGATTCGCAATGGTTGCTTACTAAATCGATGATTGAAACAGAAGTGATTGAAGTATTCATGAAGGAAGTGGAGGCTGCTCCTATAGAGACCGTAATGATTGAAGCAACTTCTACGGCATGGGGGGATGCGATTAATGCTCTTACTGCGGTATCTGCGTTGGTAGGCAGTAAGAAGCTAACATTGGAGGAAGCTACGGATGATTTAAAAGTACAAACCTCTCTCTATGACAAGGAATGGGATTGGATGGATCGTTATGATATGAATCAAGTGGTTAAGAATAAAAAAAATCGCACTATCAAGAATAGGGCCACAGAAAATATGCATGAGAGGAGTGATGATGAGCGTGACGGATGAAATGAATGTAAATCCTCTTAATATCATGCAATCTATCAAAGGAATGTTAACCGAAGTCGAAGAGATCGTTTTTATGAATCTCTTATTTTCATCCTCTGCAACAATACGTGTGGGCAATTTCGGATTATCCAGGCGTGAGGTGGAGAAGCAATTAAAGATCTCTGATGATCATGAGAAGTTCGATTCTTTTCTGAAGCGGGTTAATCAAGCAGTAAGTCGGTACTTTAAAGTGATCTATGATGAGAAAAAGGATCAAATCGTCGTCATGATGAGAGTTCCTGCTAAAGCTGCACGTAGTACATTGTCTAAAGAAAGTTTAGCGATTCTTCTGTTTATGTTTTACCAACAAGAAGTTTTACAGCATGAGTTCACATTATTTGATCAGCTGTTAAATGCCCTTGGACATGAGACAACGAAGGCAAATCAACGTTTGAACCTGAATATAGACCAACTGAAAAAAATCGGTGCACTTGAAGAATATGATACTAATTCAAATGAGAAGGCTTATGCAGTCACTGCAATTGGTGTAAATATGTTCTCGGATTCATTTTTGCGGCGTACTGTTGAATTTAGTCAATCCAATCAATTAAATAAAGAAGAAGTACTGAAATTCTTCAAACGATATAATTTGTATCAGGAAGGAACTGGTAAAATAGAATGATACCTTGGAAAATGTGGTTTACTGGAATCAGAGATTATCAGCCTACTATGATGGATTTGTCAGGAAAAGATTCGCATATACTGATAACTGGTCCCAATGGAGCAGGGAAATCTACTGTAACATATTGTATGGGAAGTGTTCTATATTCTTCCAAGGTTGATTTAGAAGGTCTGAAATCCCGTAATCTCCTTCCGAATGAGACGTGGAAGGCGCATATTCGACTTCAGTTTAAGAATGAGGGACGTATGCGTATTGATGCCCCTACTTATATTGAATTTGCAGTTTATATCCTACAGGAACCTGGACAACCGACTAAGAAGGAATTTATCATCCATTCAGGGGATGATCCAGAACAGTGGGATGAAACAATTAAATATACATCGGGTGATCGGCAATACAATTTCACCACCTACAAGAAGGATCTCCAGTACAAATATAAAATTGATCCAGATTTGTTCTATTTGATTTGGTACCAGCAGGAGGTAAATCAGTTTGCTGTTATGGATCCGCAGGAGCGGTTTCGTATTTTTGCTGAAATGCATGGTATAGATCAGGTACAACGTAACTGGGAAGAAAGTATGGAGCAGTTAAAGGATGTGCAGGAGAGTTTAAGAACGGCTGAACTAAATGTAGAAAATAAAAAGCAATATCTCGGGATGGCACGATCAGCGCTAGACCGGTATGAAGATAATCGTAAACGTCTTATAGAAGGCGGGAAGCTGTACGCTGGAGCTTTGCTGAAATTAGAAATTAACTACAAACAAGAACAAATACATCTAGTAGCCAAGGAAGAACAATTGCTCGTGGATCATGATATCGCAAGTGATAGACTGGTGACATTGCAAAAGCAAGGCGATCGATTGAATATTGAAATAAAGCAAATACAAGAAGAAAAAGAACAGCTTGATACGAGAATCACTTTATTGCAGGAGCAATTAGCTACTGTGAAAAAGGAAATTGAAGAAACTTCAATAATAATTGGTGAATTAGATGTTCAGCTAAAGGAACTTAGTCAAGAAAAATCTAGAATTACAAATACTGAAGAAGAGGTACATCAACAATTATCAGCAATAAATAAGCAGCTCAACGAATCGAATATCGAGATTGAGAAGGCGGAAGCTAGTCTTCAAGAAACTGATGATGTTATAGCCCAATTAATAGATTCAAGTTCTTACTTGAAGGCGCTGATTCAACAGGATAAAGGCTTGGATCATATGCACCAAGAACGGTTACGGCAATATCACAGCAGTCATGATGTACAGATGGAAATTAACCGCTTAGATCATTCCATTCAACATTCCATGCAGGAACAAAAAGATAAGAATAAACTACTAGAGGAGTTATCCGATGAGGAACAGATGCTTGAGCACAATCAATTATGGTCAACTCGTCAAAAGGAAACACTATCTTTGTTTAAAGTGAGGGGTGTGCGTGCCTATGCATTAAATGAATTACTTGAATTAAATGAGTCAGCTCGACTTACAGCGGAGGAGCAGTTTGAGACGATAAAGTATGCGATATTTTTTGATGGCACGCATGTACAAGCCCCTAATGATCTGTATCATGTGCCTTTACGAAGTATAATACCAGATCGTTCTGTTACTGAAATTCAGACACTCCAAATTCGTGTGAAGAATGGAATAGAAGATGATGTATTCCCACATGCGGTCAAGGCTTTATGGTGGGTTGAACAATTTTTTCTAGCAGGTGAGACAAGAATAGAGAATGATATGCTTATCGACTCAATGGGGATTCGAGGTGCACAAGAGAAGAGGAGTTATATATTAAGCCAGAAAGCTATGCAGAAACGTAAAGAGGAGATTCAAAAGAAAATAAGCGAATTGAGTACTTTACTTGCGAATTTCGATGACTCGATTAAGAATAATACGTTAACTATGCAAGAACTACATGCCATTATCCAATCTGTACGTGAATCGGAAGCCTTTCTAACAATGAAACATGAACGTGAAGGCCGGATCCTGAAGTATGAAGTAGAGATACAGCATCTTCAGGAACAGAAGGAGCATAGTCAGGAACTTAAGACTACGCACATAAAGTTCATTGAGAAACGGATCAGATTGGAGCATATACAAGTTATACTACAACGTGAAGCAGACTTTTATGTGAGATTAGGTCAGCAGAAGGAACAGTTTGAAATGTTACAACGGAAGACTCATCAGCACAACTACTTAACCTTACAGCAGGACGCGTTGAAGCAGCAAAATGATACATTGGAAGAGCTGGCTGAACAAATAGATGGAGATGAACGTCGACAAAAACGCAGTCTTTCGGATACTGAAGACGAAATTCAAAAAGCTATGCGTACTCTTAGTCAAATTGATAATCAAAACAAAGATACAAAAGAGTCACTTGATACATCTAAAGTAAATCTACTTACAGTAACCGAAGAAATTGAAAATTTCAAACGGATTGCACGGTTTATTTATGATGAGGTGACAAATGAGTTTGAACATGAGCCTAATAATACCAAGAAACAACAATCGCTTTCAAAGCTCCGCCAAGAGCATGAGTCTGGAAAAGTAATATTTAACAGCGCTAGAAATGAGTCGGGAATTGATCCTGCAGCATCTGAGAATTATAAAGTAATAAAAGAAGAGGTTCATCGATTGAAGGATGAATTTAAAAGGACAAGCTTATTATTTGAAGAGAACCAAGAACGAGCTGAGAATTTGAAGGATCAGCTAGAGACGACAATCAATATGCGAGTCCTTGAAATTCAACAACGTTTTAAGAACTACATGAGCATTTTTCAATTCGAGGGACAGATCGATTGGAGTCGGCAAGAAGATCGTCGAGGTCGAGTGCTTTTCCATTTATTCATTAAGGCTCGAAAGGAAGGGCATCGAGGATCATTAGAGGATGTTAGTGTGAAGGCTCGGGGAGGAAGAGTTGGCAAGGGTGTTTCTGGAGGCGAAGAATCGCTCAGTTCACTACTGTTTGCTCTGGCTTTATTGCAGAATCTACAAACATCACCTGGATTTATAGTTATGGATGAATTTGATAGCGCGTTAGATGAGCAGAGGAAATTAAAAGTATTTGATCTTTATGCTGGTGAATTACAACGTAAATTGATTATTCTGTCACCAAAGTCGCATGAGAACTCTTATCTAGATCGATTC
The DNA here is from genome assembly GCF_059445545.1 of Paenibacillus sp. Y568. Classification (NCBI taxonomy): domain Bacteria; kingdom Bacillati; phylum Bacillota; class Bacilli; order Caryophanales; family Paenibacillaceae; genus Paenibacillus; species Paenibacillus sp. Y568. The sequence continues at coordinate 1,320 of NZ_JCAIUM010000034.1, read as the reverse complement.
TCGAAAGCGTACATTGTGCAACATGATCCTACTGTACCACAGAGTAAAGTGATGGGGTTAATTATGAAACATATATGATGAAGTGGTAGAAATGAATTAGCCTGTTGTAGTGAAATATGCACTGTTCATTCTTACGGGCTAATTGGGTTTATGATGTATACAGACTTAAGCTAATATAAAATGTAATGTGCTGTAGTATACTCAAGCTATAATAAAAAATGAGGTGTTTAATAAATGATGAATCTTACGCAGGAACTTGCTAAATTGATTCGATTAACGGGTGATCGTGCGAAATTGGAAGCTAAAGCTAAAGCTAAAGCTAATGGGACGTATGTCGTATATAAAACAACTGAGGGGAAGATTGTTAAAGAATATTGCACAGGTGAGATCAAGGAAATGAATGAACAGGAACTTAACCATGACTGAGACCGTTGCAACCATGTTTGTGTTTGCTGGTAATAATGGAAGTAGTAAGAGCACAATCCGCAATTTGATTGTTGACCGACTTGGGGTAAGTGTGAATATTGATCCGGATGCACTAGCTCGCAAAATTGATACTCAACATCCTGAAAAGAGTAAAGTATCTGCTGGAAAGGCAGCCATAAGAATAGCCAGAGAATGTATCCGAAATAAGTGGGATTTCACTGTGGAAACTACTTTAGCGGGTGGTAACGTTATTCGACAGATGCGAGACGCAAAGCAACAAGGCTTTGAAATCATTATGTTTTACGTAGGATTAGGGGATGTTCGACTTAATATTGAACGTGTTGCTACGCGTGTGAACAATGGTGGTCATCACATGCCTGAATGGGTACAAATGATTGATAGACAATTACAGATCAGGAACAAAACAAAAAAGTAAACCAATTCGAATCGGGAGTGATCGCAATTGGTTTACTTTTTTACATCATATCGTGTTCGCAAGCTTTTGTTTGGTCTGATTAAAGTTATTGAAAGTTATCAACCGAACTTGTCCAGTCACTCTTTCATTGAAAAAAATCCGCCGAAAGCGATTAGGCTTACGACGGATAAAATGTATATGTTCTTAAGTGCTGAATGATGTGCCAAAAAATAATTAACAGGAAATCCTCCAGCTAATGTAACTTGCATACGGCATAGTAGAAGAGTTAGCTGGATTACTTCCATCTAATTCATCGATATGAAGCCATTTGAAGAGAATAGGCTTAATTTAACAGGATTGTAGCTAGAATAAAAAGTGGACACCTGTTAAGAGAAACTGGATAATTTACTTAACAAAGAAAGAGGTGTCCTTTTATGAGGGAACAACGACAACGGTTTAATGAGGAATTCAAAAAACAG
>NZ_JCAIUM010000033.1:0-12858 GCF_059445545.1 Paenibacillus sp. Y568 | reverse complement strand
ACGATTGGCAGACCGGCTTGGGATTCAGGCTCCCTCACTGTACTGGTACTTCAAGAGCAAGCAGAATCTCTACCAGCGTCTTGCCAACCAGGTATCGAAAACGATTCTGGAGGAGTTCCACTCCGAGGGGGACTGGAAGGAGCAGCTGACGGGGCTTGCGGTAACGGTACGGAGTGTGCTCAGCCGGTATCCCTGCTCCACGCAGCTCATGATGATGACGCTGCCCCACGAACCGGACATTATCCGGTTCACCAACCGTATGCTGCTCTGCGTGGAATCGACGCCGCTTGAGCAAGAACAGAAAATGCACAAGTGATTACTACGCTTGTGAACTATGTCTACTACTTCGTCCTAGACGATTATCAGCAAGAGCGCAATGTCTCCGCTATCCTTAAGGAGGACCCGGGAGCAGTTCCGGGTGAGGAGGTGATTCGCCTTCTGGACTCCATGAGCGAGACGGAAGCGGGACTGTTCAGGAGGATGTTCACGAACGGGCTGTTCGAGTTAATGGGGACTGACAGAGCGTTTGAGTTCGGATTGAAGCTGATTCTGTTGGGGATTGAGCAGGATATAAAGGAGCAGGAGAAGTAGAATGTAAAAACCGCTCATCTGGTTATCGGATGAGCGGTTTCAATTCGGTTTACCGTTTATCCGCGCAAAAATTTTGCCCTATATATGACACGGTGAACCGTACCATAAATGACGGCTAAAAAAGTCAAAATACTTACTTAGCAAGTTAAAGAATTTCACGCCTACTCCAGTTAACACGCATTGGGAGTTAACAGGATGACACCAGGCGAATAAAAGTATTCACGCGGAGTGATCAGAGTTGGACAAACCCAGCGCCTAGTTCCTTTACCGAAGAAAATGAGAGCGCTTAATTTTATTGGAGTGTTTTCAGCAATATCCGTTAAGTCTGAAGCAATATCAGTATGACTAACAAAGTATTTGCATGTTATATTACCTTTATAAAAGAACATTTCTTACCAAATTTCTAATAATTTTTCCAATTCAAGTCTGAAAGGGGTGATTGAAATTTCAATGATGATTCACACACCTACGAATCTTGCTTTAAAAAGTAACGGTATTTACGTCCGATCCCATTACGATGAATGGCAGCACCAATGGCCTGTTCACACGCATTTAGGATTGGAAGTGTACTTGTTCATCCAGGGCAATGCGAACTATGTCATTGAAGATGATATTTATGAATTGCTTCCAGGTGATATGCTCTTGTTCAGCGGAAGTGTAATTCATCGCGTTAATCCGTCTAAGGGCGTGCGATATGTAAGAAGTTATGTCAACTTCATGCCTTCGTTTCTAGAGGATCATGTACCGTCGGAGCTTTATGACAGGCTGCTTACTTTATTTGATTCTCCAAGCGGACTGCGAATTCGCTGGTCACCTGATGAACGTGAGGAGATGGAACGATGTTTTGGTTTTTTGCATCAGGAGACGGAGAGAGAAGCCTTCGGGTATAACTACATGCTGAAGACCCAATTAACTCAGATGCTGCTCTGTATTTATCGGAAGTCAAAGCATCTGATAGAAATGTCGCCTAATCAGAAGCATTCTCCCAGCCAGGTAAGCGTTCGATGTATTCTACAGAACTTGAATCAGAATTTTACCGATACGATCAGTTTGGACGAATTGGCAAAAATGCATCATCTAAGCAAGTATTACATGTGTCATTGTTTCAAAGAAGTAACAGGGTATACGATTAACAACTATGTCATGCGAAAGCGTGTGGAAGAGGCGAAAAAGATGCTGCTCACCAATGATGATTCGATTAGCAGCATCTCCGAAAAGTTAGGATTTAATACGACGATTCATTTCAGTCGTACCTTTAAACAATATTCTGGCGCTTCCCCACAAATGTACAGAAAAATAAGCGCTGACAGTTAAATGCATTTAATAATAATGGGGAGTTGAAGGTGTGCAAAGAAAATTCAGATTTAGTTCGATAGCTTTCTTGTTTGTTGCTATTGCTTTATTGGTTACTGCTTGCGGACAAAATGAAAGCGCTAACAAAGGTGCTACGGACGCCAAAAAGAAAGTTACGCTTGATTTCGTTTGGTTCTCAGATGGGGTCGAAGGCGACGTTATGAAGGAAATCATTAAGCAATATGAAGATAAAAACCCTCATATTACAGTAACGCTGACTGAAGTCCCTTACAAGGATTTGTCTACTAAGTTGAAAACGATGATCTCAGGCGGCAAACCACCTGCACTAGCACGAATTAGTACGACTGAGATTGGTGCCTTCTCGGGTCGAGCAGTCGATCTTGCTGAGAAGCTTGGAGGCGTAGAAGCGTTCACGTCACAATTTATCGACTCTATAGAGCCTTACTATGTCATTGATAATAAGGTTGTAGCAGCACCGATGGATGTTACGGCAAATGGCATTTTCTACAACAAGACATTGTTTAAAAAAGCCGGTGTCGTTGTTCCGACTTCAGGTGATGACACTTTGACATGGGATGAGTTCAACGCAGCAATTAAGGAGGTCATGGAGAAGGGTGGAGCAAAATACGGCCTCGTATGGGATTTCACACCGCATCGATGGTCAACGCTGCTTTATCAATTCGGCGGTAGCATGATGAACGCTGAAGGAACGGAAGCCACCATCAATAATGAACAGGGCGTTCGAGCTTTGGAATATTTCAAAAAAATGCATGATGACGGCATTATTCCTACATCAGTATGGCTGGGCGGCGAAAACCCGAATAACTTGTTCCGTACCGGAACAGTTGCGGCACATCTCGCTGGCAATTGGAACATAAGCAGCTATAAAGATATTTCGGATTTCGAGTGGGGCGTCATGCCTATGCCAAAAGCAGCCAATCGCTCCTCCGTACCAGGTGGTAAATTCATAATGGCATTCGAAAAATCAGGTGTAGAAGACGAAGCGACGAGCTTCATCGAATACTTGTCCAGTAAAGAAGTGAATTCGAGGTTCAATCTGGAATCATTGTTTATGAGTCCACGCAAGGATAGTGCAGAGCTGGATTATGCCTTTGGCAAGGAAATGTTCGAGCTGTTCGCTGACGAACTGAACAATACAATTCCAGCTGCTGCATCAGACTGGTCTAAGCAAGAAATCGTTCCTAAGTTCAGCATAGATTTGAAGGAAGGAATTGTGAAGGTTATAGCGGGTCAGTCAGAAGCGAAGGAAGTATTGGATGAGGTTGCGGTTATCATTAACAAAGCCATTGCAGATGTGAGCAAATAGAACGACTTTTGGGGCGCTACGAGCTAGCGCCCTGATTTCTCATATGAAAGGGGCAATATGTTATGTCATCCCAGGCAATACCTGCGGAAATGAAGAAATCATCGCGGCCGAAGCGCAAGCGCATGCTTGCTCCTTATTTGTTTGTACTGCCCAATCTGCTGATTTTTTTAACTTTCATCGTTATTCCCATCATACTAGGATTCTATTACTCATTTCATAAGTACGACGGCTTGAATCCGATGAAATTCATCGGCTTTGAAAACTATATGGAGATTTTCGCGAAAAAAGACTTCTGGAGTACGCTTGGTAAGACGACTATTTATGCGGTCATCGTTGTTCCATTGATTTATTGCTCAGCGCTTGGTGTAGCTATTTTACTTATCCAAAGCATTCGATTCAGAGGCTTCTTTCGTTCGATTTTTTACTGGCCAACCATGATTTCATTCATCATTGTTGGATTGACGTGGAGATGGATTTTCGGCGATCTTGGTATTTTGAATCATCTATTAAGCTTGTTAGGCTCTGAATCTATATCTTTCTTGTCAAGTTCTTTCTACGCCAACTTAATCGTTATTATAGCTACTGTATGGTCTCGCCTAGGCTTTTTTATGGTCATATTCGTAGCAGGTCTGCAGGCCATACCTAGAGATTATTATGAGGCCTCCTATTTGGACGGTGCTTCTAAACGAAGGGCTTTTATGGCTATTACGCTTCCAATGCTTAAGCCTACAACCCTGCTAGTCATCATGCTAACAACCATTGACGCTTTCAAAGCGTATCCGCTCATGTTTGCACTAACGGGAGGCGGTCCGAACAAAGCGACAATCTTTATCGTTCAGTATATTTATGATACGGGATTTGCAAGGCAAGAACTAGGCATGGCCAGCGCCATGTCGATCGTACTCTTCATCATTATTTCCATATTCACGATTCTTCAATTCCGACTAACCAAAGGAGGCGAAAACTAAGATGGAGCTTAAGCCTTCGCTAAAATATTTGGTATATTTGCTACTCATTGTCCTTGCCGCCTTCTGGATTTTTCCGGTGCTCTGGGTTTTTCTATCTGCCTTCAAAACCAATTCGGATTTGTACAGCTTCCCTATTAGTTTTTGGCCGAGTCCATTTACCTTTGAGCATTTTGTAAATGCATTCGAGAAAGGCAACTTTGGCCGTTATTTCATGAACAGCGCAATCGTTGCCATTAGTTCTACGGTGCTGCTGCTGCTCATTAACTCGATGGCCGGGTTTGCGCTTGCGAAATACCGCTTTAAGGGAGCTACGATTCTACTTGTTGGTTTCATCTCAACTCTCATGATTCCGCTAGAAGTTATCATGATTCCGATCTTTAAAGTGCTTAGCGCATTAGGACTATACAATACTTTGCTTGCTCTTATTATTCCACCTGCAGCAACGCCGACAGGTGTATTTTTGGTGAGACAGTATTTGCTGTCAGTCCCTGACGAGCTGCTGGAAGCCGCACGAATGGATGGGGCATCCGAATGGCGCATCTATGTACAGATCATATTGCCAATTTGTCAGCCAATCTTGGCAGTCTTGGCAATCTTCTCCTTTATGTGGCGCTGGGACGACTTTCTATGGCCGCTTATCGGCATCAGCGATCCATCGAAGTACACGGTCCAATTGGCTCTCTCCAACTTTATTGGAGAATTCAATGTCGATTGGGGCAGCTTGCTCGCGATGTCTGTCATTACAATGATACCTGTACTCATCGTATTCGTTGTATTCCAGCGTCATTTTGTGAGCGGTATGGTTACTTCCGGGATGAAATAAATGGTGCGGCAATGAAAGGGGAATGAAGTATGAATGTCAGTAAATTACTAATTGATATAAAAGAAGGTCCCGGCTACCTGGAGCTTGCCACCGATGTAGCTCTTTATCGCCTCGTACTCATGAATGATGAAATCATTCGCATTCGGTGTACATTCGATAAGCAATTTGGGGAGGAGGCTTCTTATGCGTTAGCGATGACTGCCTGGGATGATAAGATGGATGCGGTTATATCTGATCGCATCAAAGTTAATCCACTGCCGATCGTGTACAAGGAGACGGATTCGAGTGTGCAGATGTCGACCGCTAAACTGAATATTATTGTTCACAAGCAGCCGTTTGCGATTGAAATTCAAGACATGAATGGTGTTGTATTGCATTCGGATGTGAAAGATCGTGCTTATGTGCAGGATAAGCACGGCCGCTTGTATCACTATTCCACGATGGGTACAGAGGACTACTACTACGGCTTCGGGGAGAAAAGTGGCCAGTTAAATAAGCGGAAACGTAGGCTGCGCATGCACAATATCGATACGATTGGATACGATGCTGAGCGAACCGATCCTCTGTACAAGCATATCCCTTTTTACATCAAATTTAATGGTGCAAATCAACTGGCAACGGGTATTTTTTATCATAACTCTTACGATTCGGTCTTTGATATCGGTTCTGAGCGTAGCGGCTATTGGACGCCTTATAGTTATTTCTGTGCAGATGGTGGAGAGCTCGATTACTTCTTTATGTACGGACCACAAATTAAAGATGTCGTCAGGCAGTATACTGATTTAACGGGAAAAACGATTATGCCCCCCAAATATTCACTCGGATACATGGGATCTACCATGTTCTACACCGAGCTGGAGCGGGATTCTGATCGAGCCATTCTGGGTTTTCTGGATCGATGCCTTGAGGAAAGTATTCCATGCGATGGATTCTTCATGTCTTCCGGGTATACGAGTGGGCAGGACGGCAAACGGTATGTATTTAATTGGAACTATGACCGATTTCCAGACCCAGCGAAGTTCATTGAAGGCTTGATAGAGAAGGGCGCGGCGCTTGCGCCAAATATTAAACCCGGTATGCTGCTCACGCATCCACACTATAAGCAATTCGCAGAAGCAGGCGCTTATGTGATGGACAGTACGGGAGAGTGTCCGGAGAAGGATCGCTATTGGGGAGGCGCTGCATCCTTCGTCGATTTCACAAATCCGGAGGCGCGAGCGCTTTGGAAAGAACATTTGAAGGCTTCTTTCATTTCTCGTGGTGTTACTTCAATATGGAATGACAATAACGAGTACGAAATTAACAATACCGATGCCATTTGTCATTATGAAGGGACTAGCAGCACCATCAGCGCTCTTCGGCCGATCATGCCTAACTTGATGGCGTTGACAGCAGTTGAGGCTATTGCTGAAGAGTTCCCTAACACACGGCCGTATGTCGTGAATCGAGCGGGCTTTGCTGGTATTCAGCGCTATGCTCAGACTTGGGCGGGCGATAACAATACAAGCTGGCACAGCTTGAAATTTAACATTCCAATTATTCTTGGGATGGGTCTTTCGGGCGTCGCGAATCAGGGCTGTGATATCGGTGGATTTTTTGGCCCTGCACCAGAACCGGAATTATTCGTGCGTTGGGTGCAAAATGGAATTTTCCAGCCGAGGTTTTCTATTCATTCTTGCAATACCGATAATACCGTTACCGAGCCGTGGATGTTTCCATCCTACAGTTCCTATATCAGGGATGCGATTCATCTTCGCTATTCTCTTGTCCCTTACTTGTATACCTTGCTTCGTGAGGCTTCAGTGGAAGGATCACCGGTCATGCGTCCGCTTGTGTATGAATTTCAGCAGGATGAGAAGGTGTGGGAAGAGAGCTTCGACTTCATGCTCGGACGCTCTTTACTCATAGCGAATGTACTGGAAGCAGGGGCGGTTTCTCGTACTGTTTATTTGCCTGAGGGAAGTGATTGGATTGACTGGCATACCAAAAAGCGTTATAGCGGCGGCAAAGTTGTCGAACTTCCTGTCGACTTATCGTCCATTCCGATGTTTATTCGAAGCGGTTCCGTTATTCCGCTTGCTGTAAACTTAACAAACATTCATCAAGATACGATTCATGAGCTTGAGCTGATCATTGAGCCGTCAGAGAATACGAACTTTTCACTTTATGAAGATGATGGAACAACGAATGAGTATATGAATGGGCAATACTTGACTACAACAATCGGTGTTCAAGCTGGTGAAAAAACGACGATTTCCTTCGAATATGAAGGTCTATATACATGTCAGGTCAAGCAGCTGGTCATCGATCTGTTATGCCTGGACATTGCACCGGTTGACGTATATTTGCAGGGTGCGAAGCTACCCATGTTCCTTGGCCAACGAGAGTGGGTGAACGTCCAGCAAGGCTGGTATTATGATTTAGAGAGCCACGTGGCTAAACTCAAATATGAACCGCCTCATCACGATTATACAGTGGATGTTTATTTCACGATTAGAGATCTTATTTCAATTTAGGGTAGTTTATAGGCGGGGATGAAACGATGATTTATCCTAATGAGATCATCGTTTCATTCCGAATACGCATTCAAGTATGATAGCTTAGGCAAAAGTGTTGACAGGCTATTACCTCCATTCATATCCTATCTTATGAATAGGAGGTAACTTAATGAAATATAAGAGTACTTCAATCAAAAGCAAGTGGAAAAAAAGTGGCTGGCTGTTAAAGCAATCGAATTTAAGAAAATATGTTCCACGAACGATGCTTTTTAATAAAAAGAACTTGATCTCGATGCTTGCTACTTATTCTACTGTTTATTTCAAGCCTACGGGAGGTTCGGGCGGGGTTGATATTATTCGGATCAAAAGAAAGGAGAAGGGCTACCAAATCCAGTTCAATACAGTCAAATCTACGTATTCTACGATTAATCGTTTGTACGATAAGCTGTGCCACTTTTCCAATGGCTAAAACGAACGGAAAACCCTTTGATATTCGTCATGGTCCAGAAGACGAACAAAGGAGCATGGGTTAGCACTGCTATGTTCGCAAAAATAGGAAAGGTTGGTAAAGTTGCGACGAACTATAATCAAGGCGGGAAAATCGGTTATATTCATGAAACAATGTCAGGCGCAGGATACAATACAGTCGAGATTAAACGTATGGAGACAAGATTGAAGGACTTGGGTATCTCTGTTGGGAATAACTTCGATCAGTTTGGATTCTATGGGCAAACCGTGGATTCTGGAAGTGAATACGAGGCCCCAATTTTACCCCTTAAAGAACATGAAGGATAAAAAGTTATATAAACGAATCGTTTCATATGCGAAACAATATGGGAGATTCAAGTAAAGCAAACTCACGATGGTAAATAAATGAACTGTTGCGGGCAGAGATCAACATGAGCTGCTCGTTTTTGCTTTTCAAAGATACATAGTTATACCGTATATGCACAGATAGGCATCCGCCCCCATAGAATAAAAGCATAATTGCTTAAATATTTTAGGAGTGTCTACGGTAAGCTTTATATACCCTCTTCGATTAATAAACAAGCAATTACTTGGCAATATTTCATTTGGTCGAGATGGATTCTACAGCTGGGTTTATAACCTATAATAGTGAAAAATTAATCGGGGCGAACCTTATCATAAGTAAGCTAAACTGTTTTTTTATTCAGCGTGAATAACAATCAATCTGTACAAGAATCTAAATTTTTGAATATCATCTTTTTTATAGTATAATTTAATGACATTCAAATCTAAAGGAGACCTTTAAATGGAACGTTTAGCAGGTAAAGTAGCTATTATCACAGGTGGCGCACGTGGTATGGGAGAATCTCATGTCCGTAAATTTGTAAGTGAAGGTGCAAAAGTTGTTTTTACCGATCTGAATGAAGAGGGCGGACAAGCCTTAGCAGCAGAATTAGGGGAAAATGTGAAGTTCGTGAAACAAGATGTAACAAAGGCAGCTGACTGGGATACCGTTGTGGCAGAAACAGAAAATACATTTGGTCCTGTCAACGTGCTAGTGAATAATGCAGGCATTAGCATGAGCAAATCGATTTTTGAAATGACAGAGGCAGATTATCGTAAAATAGTGGATATCAATCAAGTTTCTGTTTTTCTTGGAATAAAAGCAACAGCTTCTTCTATGAAAAAGACTGGGAATGGCTCTATTATAAACATTTCATCAATGAATGGGTTAGTCGGTGGAGCAGTTGGTTATACGGATACGAAATTTGCGGTTCGAGGATTAACCAAAGCAGCAGCGCTTCAATTAGCACCCCTCGGCATCCGAGTAAACTCAGTGCATCCAGGTGTTATTGAGACACCAATGGTTTCACAAGGTGACGCAGTAGAAGCAATCAAGGAATTTGCGAAACATATTCCACTTAAACGAGTGGCTCAATCTGAAGAAGTATCAAATCTTGTACTCTTTCTTGCTTCAGACGAATCTAGTTATTCAACGGGTTCTGAATTTGTCATCGACGGTGGATTAACAGCAATGTAATTAAAATAGGTGGTAGGGCTGCTTCCGTGAAATATTAATTTGAAATGACCCCATCAAGGTAGACAGGTTATTTCGTGAGGCAGCTATTTGGAGATAAGTTCGGTATTGTACCGTGCTCATTCCAATAAATCTTTCTGATACTTAAGGGGCATCCAATAGGGTGCCCCTTTAATTTCGCCTTGCGACTCAGCCGCTGTATCATGAATTTTATAAGGCCAAGCGGCGAGATAAATATTTTGTACCCACTCTCCTTTATGATTCCATTTGGAACCACAAAGGAGAGTTTTGATTATTTCGATGAGAAACCAATCCCGCAATTGTCCCTGTGTGAGCCCGAAATAATGGACTATCTCTCTGTTATTAGAATATTAATAGTACAAGAATGATGTAGCTATCTACAAAGGAGGTCGAGTTAAGTGCGTGATTATCATTACTATAAAGAAGTTTGCACCGGGCTTCAGATGCCCTTTGCCTTCATTGATCTCGATATGCTACAGCAGAATATTCAGAGCATTCTTCATCGGGCAAATGGGAAGAAAATCCGTATTGCGAGTAAATCGATCCGTTCTGTTGATGTGCTCCGGCGAATTCTACAGGCAAATGCGCAGTTTCAGGGGATCATGTGCTACACCGTGTCCGAAGCACTCTATCTAGCACAACAAGGATTCACCGACTTGCTGCTGGGCTACCCGGCGGTGGACGCACGCCTGCTCGCCTCCGTCGCCATGCATCAGCGTGAGGGTTGCAACATCACGCTAATGGTCGACTGCAAGGAGCATGTCGAGCAGGCGGAAGTGGCAGCCGCCAAGTACGGCGTGGTGCTACCGCTCTGTGTGGACATCGATTTGTCGATAGATGTCCCGGGGCTGCACTTCGGCGTATGGCGCTCGCCTATACGCTCCACCGATGCGGCGCTGGACCTCATCAAGCGCATCGCACAGTCGAGGCACGTCGTGCTCGAGGGGCTCATGGGTTATGAAGCGCAGGTTGCAGGCTTAGGCGACCGCGTGCCGAGGCAGGCTCTGAAGAACGTCATCGTGCGGTTACTTAAGCGCTGCTCGATCCGTGAAGCCGCTGCCCGGCGGGCGGAGCTGATCGTAGCGATTGACCGATTGGGCCTTCCTCCGTTGCGGTTCGTGAATGCTGGCGGGACGGGTAGTCTTCATACAAGCAGCGTGGAGTCAGTCGTCACCGAGGTCACGGCCGGCTCAGGGTTCTATTCGCCCGGTCTGTTTGACTACTACCGGGACTTCACTTTGCTTCCCGCCGCAGGATATGCGATCGAGATCGTGCGTCAGCCGCGCGGTGATCTCTATACCTGCTTAGGCGGCGGGTATACGGCTTCAGGAGCTGCAGGCAGCGACAGACTGCCACGTCCATACTTACCGCAAGGTGCGGCACTCCTTGCGATGGAAGGGGCAGGAGAAGTTCAGACGCCGATTCGCTACAACGGGCCAGAAGAGCTGGAACTCGGCGATCCGATCTTTATGCGTCATAGCAAAGCAGGAGAGTTATGCGAACGCTTCACACACCTCTACTACATTTCGAATAGCGGTATCGTTGGGGAGACAACGACATATCGTGGGGACGGGCTATGCTATCTATAAATTTGAAGAAGCGTAATACGAAAGAATGGCGCAATTGGTCAGGACTAGTACGCGGACTACCGCGGAGTATCGTATATCCGGTCAGCATAGAAGAGGTAGTCGAGATTGTTAAGACATGTGCCGCCGAAGGACGGAAACTGCGTGTTGTCGGATCTGGACATTCATTTACGATGCTCGTCCAGACCGATGATGTCTTGGTCTCCTTGGATCAATTGCAAGGCGTGATTGTTGTTGATTTGGAAAAAGGCATTGCTGAAGTGTGGGGCGGAACGAAATTGGACCGACTCGGGGAAGAATTGCATACCTTTGGGGTTGCGCAAGAGAATCTAGGCGATATTAATGCGCAATCCATTGCAGGAGCGATCAGTACAGGAACACATGGTACGGGAGAGCAGCTCGGAAGCCTCGCAACGCAAGCGGTAGGCTTGACGGTGGTGACAGCGACAGGAGAAATTCTCGAATGTTCAGTCGAGCAGGATGAAGAGCTTTTTCGGGCGATGCAGGTGTCACTAGGGATGTTCGGGATTATCGTGAAGGTGAAGCTACGTGTTGTACCTTCGTATGCGCTCCGCTATACGAGCCGCAAAATATCATTCTCCCAATGCCTTGAGCAGCTTGATCTATTAAAGAAGGAGAACCGTCATTTCGAGTTTTACTGGTTCCCTTATACGGATGTCGCCCAAATAAAACTGAGCAATAAGACGGATGTGGTCCCCGGAACGCCAAGCCGATGGAGTTATTGGAAAGTCTTGCTAATGGAGAATGTGCTGTTCTGGGTCTTGTCGGAGTGCTGCCGCTTCGTTCCGCGCCTTAGTAAGCCGATAAGCCGATTGTCGGCAGCGGGCGTACCGGATATGCAAGAAGTGGGGTATAGTCACCGTATTTTCGCGACGCCGCGGCTCGTTAGATTTAACGAAATGGAGTACAGTGTACCGACAGATCACATGCGAATCGTACTGGAGGAAATACGTAATACGATAGATCGGTACCAATTTGCTGTTCATTTTCCAATCGAATGCCGCTATGTACGGGGAGACGATATATGGCTTAGTCCAGCGACTGGGCGTGATTCTGCCTATATCGCTGTACATATGTATCGGGGGATGGAGTATGCAGACTTTTTTGCCAAAGTAGAGGATATCTGCAGACAGCATGGCGGGAGACCGCACTGGGGCAAGATGCACACGATGCGCGCGGAGCAGCTCCGTTCGGTATATCCGAAGTGGGATGCATTTCTTCGTCTTCGACAAGAACTTGATCCTTCGGGCGTATTCTTGAACCCTTACCTGGCAGAAATGTTGCAACAGAGTAGAAAATAAATGAAAATTTAGATTATATCCTCTCCAAATCTATCGTTTATTGACTGCGGTCTCATGTTTTTTGACTGGATGAAAGGGGTGATGTCTTATACATAATATTAGATAAATCGAGCCGCTATATGTAAAGGACCTCATCCATTGGGAAATTTCCGGGAGTAAACCGCATAATTGAGAACGTTAACGATGACGTAGAATTGTAATTTATTCCAGTGAAACGCGATCGAAGGAAATACGGTTCTTAATATTTAAAAGCGCTTACATTAAATGTAAACAAACGAAGGGAGTGGCTAATATGGACAAGAAAAGCGAGCGAAAACGCATGCGAAGGCGCTGGCGCACACAGGATACCGAACTGACGCTTTTGGCCTTACCGACGACCATCTGGTATATCTTGTTTTGTTTC
>NZ_JCAIUM010000032.1:0-39656 GCF_059445545.1 Paenibacillus sp. Y568 | reverse complement strand
CGTAAACGAATCCACAGTAAACTTGGTTATTTATCGCCGGTTCGCTTTGCTGCGCTCTTTCAAAAGAAGAAGAATGCATAATAAATTTCTTAACGGAGTGTCTACTTTCTTGACGGTGGTCCATTATTCCATCTAAAGTGATCCTTATCAGGGAAATTGGGGATATCGGGTTGAATTAAGGGCATATTTTCCTGTTAATCAGAGATATAATGGGATACAGATGTGATTTAACGGGAATTTATCCAGTTAAATGAATTCAGTCCCGATGAATCCCTACAGGTACAGAAACCATAGCATAAGCTCCGCACCCTCAAAATGAAGATAGAAGAATAGATTCCAAAGATGAATTTAATGAATTCAATCAATTCAATCAATTCATTGAATTCAATGAATAAAATCATATAAATAAGATGAAATCCCCCTACTTGGAGAATATTTCATGACAAATTTGATTTTTTTTGGAATCGGGGCTTGCATAAGATAGTTCGGCAGGATAACATATAAATATAGGTAAAAATTCCCGTAACGATTCATTGAGGAGGTACAAATGTATGCTGTTGGCAGAAGCTGCTGAGACTGTATCCAGATTCCATGTGTTTGATATTTTTATGATTATATTCACATTACTTATCTTAATCGGGGTCGTGCGTTTAGTAACACAACCTAAAAAGAATCTATTTGCTATCGGTTTCAGCGTAGTTAGTTTATTGGTCTTCCTTTACTCTGATTATGCGATGGTAAAAGGATGGATTATTGGTTAAGTCAATACTTATAATAGAGAGCAAGGATGATAAGACGCCTTACTGCAGATGCAGGTAGAGGGGTCTTATTTTATTATCAAAGATCGTGGGGTTGACCCATATCTTGACTTATATATTTCAATCTTACATCATCATATAAATATTCCATGAATTGTATGGGATAAAATAGTATAATACATTTGGGCTAATCCTTAAATAAAATAGATTAATAGAGCATCTTAGAGATAACTTCGTGGAAGATAAAGAGAGTAAATAACTGAGAGGATTAGGGTGAGGAGAGACGATGAAAAGATTGGGAAAGTACAGCGCGATTGTGTTGTTATGTAGCCTTATATTAATGAGTGGTATGGACACTGCTCAGGCACAACAACAGACTAAGGTAAGTGCCTCTAAAGCAGTCAATACGGTTAGTACAGATTTGGTTCCGCAAATTGTGAAGAATGTATCACCATCCGTAGTAGGGATTATTGGTAAGGGTGAAGTTAGTCAACTGGATAGTAATTCAGACCGGTATAATCTAGTACATGGAACAGGTGTAATTATTCGCTCCAATGGTTGGATTGTGACGAATGCTCATGTGGTTGACGGGTTAAAGAATGCGACGGTCGTTACCACAGATGGGAAAACTTATAAAATAAAAGAAGTATATACAGATGAAATAAGCGATATCGCACTTGTAAAAATAAATGCGAGTTCTCTAACCCCGGCTAAATTCGCCAAATCGATTCAAAATACAGAAGTAGGGGAGAAGGTCATCGCTATTGGTACGCCTGTCTCTTTCACATTACGTAATTCTGCAACGGTAGGGGTTGTGAGTGGCCTGAATCGAGGAGTTAGTGCATCATACCGCTTGATCCAAAGTGATACGGCCATTAATCCTGGGAACAGTGGTGGACCACTAGTGAACATGAAGGGTGAAGTACTGGGTATTAATACAATGAAATTCTCAGCAGTCGGCGTTGAGAATATGGGATTCTCCATTCCATCGGATACTGTTCAATATGTCATTAATCAATTGATGAAGTATGGCGAAGTAAAACGCCCAAGTCTAGGTGTCGCATTAGAGGAAAGTTGGTCTGCCATTGTAGGTCTTCCTACGGATGATCCTTTAACGGTTACTAAAGTTCTATCTTCCGAGGCTGAGAAGGCTGGGATTCATGAGGATGATGTACTTTATAGCATTAATGGGATTTCAGTTACTTCCGTAGTAGATATTAACGAATTATTTAAGGCATATTTACCTGGCCAGACCGTGAAACTGTTAATGCAGAGTGACGGCGATATTGTTATTCGCAAGTTAGTATTGACCCAACAAGGTCTGATCGCTGATGTAGAAAGTGGGGATTACGAGCTATGATATTCGGAATGAGAAATGGTATGGCATTGAAAAGAAGTCTATTTCGACAGAGCGTGTCTATTATTTTATGCTTATCCATGTTTCTTACAGCGGCGGTGTCGGTATTTGCAGCTAGCGGGGAAAAGTTAGAATTGAGGGTTAAGGTAGGAAGTACGATTGCAGTCATTAATGGACAACAAGTGGCTATTGCTAAACCGTACATAGATCATTCGACGACCATGGTTCCGTTAGGTGTGTTCAAAAAGGCATTCGGAAGCCAGGTTCGTCTTGAGAAATCTAATCAAGTGAAGGTAACATATGGAGCTCATACGTTAACCATGGTAATAGATAGTCATCTAGCATGGGTAGATGGTAAAAAGGTAAAGCTTGATGCAGCACCTACTATGAAGTTAAACACATTAATGGTCCCACTACGTTTGGTCGCTCAAGGGATAGGGGCTAAGGTTAGCTCAGGAACTACTGGGGAGAGTGTGATCACATTAATATCCACAGAAGATAAGGCTAACGTAGAGGATACTAGTATGGATAGTGATGTGGGAAAGACGAAGATCGGAAACAGTTACTATAATTGGACAATGAATTACCCATCAGGTCTTGTCATCGGGCAAAATGGAAATTATGAGAGTATTGCCACGTTTAACGATGCAGAGGGGGCATATTACATCGAAGTTCATGCGAATGAACAAGAGGTAGATCTTCAAACAGAGGACATTCTACAACGATTAGTGCAAGATGCTAAAGATGTGGGTGAACTCGTATTGGATCGTGAATCATTCCCGAGGGCATCCATTCCGTATTCGCGTATTGTTACAAAGGACTCAGATGGGACAATCTGGGAAAATCGTGCGTATTACGCTAATGAAGTATTATATGAAATATATTTTGCTGATTTAAATGCTATGAATTATAAAGATGTGAGTAAATATTCAGCACTATTAAATTCATTCACTACGAATTTCAATAAGCAGGACAAGAACATAAAAGACTTATCCAGTGTGGTTGATGGAAAGCGTAACGTCTACAATGAAGACTATGGTATTTCCGTAGATGTTCCTGCTGGATGGGATATGGACAATGAGAACATGTATTATGAAGACGAGAATGGAAGTTATCTTAAACTCGCTGTCTCATCAGCTCCTAAAGATTCAAGTCTTGCATTATGGAGTGAGCAGATGAAGAAATGGTTGGGAGAGTCTTTCGTTAAAGATTCTTATAAGATTGTGGACACGTACCCAATCGTCATCTCAGATAGTGATGGCCTCGTGAACGAAGTTCAATACAATTATGGTGATGGATGGATAACAGAATATCAAGTCATGGTTGAAAAAGAGGGATTCCGTTACTATGTAGAGTATTCAGTAGCCAATGACCAGAAGGCGGATTTAGCTCAATTCAAAGCAATCATGGACTCTATTACGATTGAGTACGAGGTTGTATCTGAAACTTTCGGAAGAATGGAAGAAGATACGAATTTGATTGATAAATCCAAGGTTACTACTAAATCCTCAAAGTCCTACTTGTTTAAAGTGAATGTTCCACAGTTCTGGACACCCATTCAGGATCGTTTCGAGAGTTCTCCGATTCAGTATCAATTCATGGGTGGACGATTCATGATTACAGCAGAGTATGACACTTCGGTTGAAGAGTCAGTGAGTCAGTTAAAGGCTTATTATACGGAGGCATCTCGAAAGTCTAATGAGCTAATCGTTCATAGTATTGATAACACGACCTTTGCGGGAGTGAATGCAACGATCTTTAAGTTCCATCAACTGAAAGATGGTATTCCTTATGAGGGAACCCAGATTTTATTTAGTAACAAAGACATCATGTATACCGTCTCCACATCATTAAACGATGCGAATGCCACACAGTTGCAGAAAGATGCACTGGAGAAGGCACTGAAATCTTTTGTATTCACGAAGTTAAATTAATCATTTTGGAAGGAGCAGCCTGAGGGCTGTTCTTTTTTTTGAAATAAAATGGCGGTATTACTGGATTTGTTTGCTATAAGAAGTTGAAATGATTGGGAAAGGTAGAAGGTTCGTGTGATATTTGATACAATAGATAAGTTAAAGACGTAATGATAAGTTGTTCCTACATGGTGTCTAAAGATCCATTTCGTAATGGATTAGAAATATATACTAAGAAGTTCACTAGCCATGGTGCTAGTTCGGGAGGATATAGATTACATGAGTAAACAAGGATTACAAAGAGGAGACGTTGAGTTACTGGCGCCTGCAGGTGATTGGGATTGTATGAGATCGGCTGTAGCGAATGGTGCAGATGCTATCTTTTTCGGTGTGGAAAAGTTTAATGCACGTGCACGCGCTAATAATTTCCGTATGGATGAGCTACCAGAGATTATGGCGTTTCTTCATAGTTATGGGGTTAAGGGATTTCTGACATTTAATATTCTAGTGTTCGAGAATGAGTTGTCTGATGCGAAAGAGCTCATTGATGTGTGTGTGGATGCAGGTGTGGATGCTGTCATCGTACAAGATTTAGGACTCGTGAAGATGATTCGTGAGATATCACCGGATTTCCCGATCCACGGATCGACGCAGATGACGATTACATCGCCTGAAGCTGTTGAATTTACGAAACCTTGGAATATGGAACGTGTTGTATTAGGTCGCGAGAACAACTTGAAGCAAATCAAGAAGATCGGTGAACAGGCGAAACTACCCATGGAAGTATTTGTTCACGGAGCACTTTGTGTCTCTTATTCGGGACAATGTCTAACTTCAGAAATGTGGGGAGGACGTTCGGCGAATCGTGGGGAATGTGCACAAGCATGCCGCTTGCCATATGACTTGATGGTCGATGGGGTTCAGAAACCGATGGGCGATATTGCTTACTTGTTATCCCCTAAGGATTTAGCTGCTATTGATATCATGCCGGAATTGATCGAAGCGGGTGTGACTTCTTTTAAAATTGAAGGGCGCCTAAAGAGTCCTGAATATGTGGCCAATGTGGTTAGTAAATATCGTAAAGCGATTGATCGTTATTTCGAAGGCGATTCTACACCACCAAGCAAGGAAGAAATACGTGAGCTTGCGCAAAGTTTCTCGCGTGGACTTACTCATGGTTTCTTAGACGGAACGAACAATAAGAAGCTAGTGGAAGGAACGTATCCGAAGAGCCGCGGAGTGTATCTTGGACGTGTGGATCAAATCTTACGCGATGGTGTAGTCTGCAAGATCGATGCACCGTTGAAGCGTGGAGACGGGATTGTATTCGACGCTGGGGACCCTACGAAGAAGGAAGAAGGCGGACGCGTCTACGATATCCGCCGCAAAGGTGTGAAGATCGAAGGTGAAGCTGGCGAAGGTTGGATTATTGATATCATAGCCGGACGAAACGATGTTGATCTACAAAGATTAAATGTCGGAGACCGTATATGGAAGACGAATGATCCTGCACTCGACAAACGTCTTCGTCAGACGTATGAGACAGAGAAACCGTATCGTGTATTCCCGGTTCAAGTGAAGGTTGTAGGTCATGTAGGTGGATTGCTCACTACATGGTGGACAGACGTACAGAAGGGTACGACTGTACAAGTTGATTCTGAAATGGAATTGGAAGCTGCACAGAAGCGTCCAATGGACTATGCTCTGCTGGAAGAACAATTCGGACGCCTAGGCGGTACCGTGTTCCAGCTTGAGCAGTTGGACGTCGAACTGCAAGGCGACGTCATTGTGCCTATGCGCGAGCTAAATAGCATCCGCCGCCGTGCGGTGGAGATGCTTGCAGGCGAGCGTCCGAAACCGCCGGTATACGTGAAACGGGCGGTTGAGGTGTACGGCGAAGCGGCGCGAAGCGCATCGCAGCCGGTGGCGCGTGGTGAAGCGGAGCTCACCGCGCTGTGCCGCAGCCTGCCGCAGGTGCAGGCTGCTCTCGAAGCAGGCGTAGGCATGATATACGCCGACTTCGAGTTCATCAAGCAGTTCCCGGCAGCAGTGGAAGCTGTGCGTGCCGCTGGCGCGAAGATCGCGTTGGCAACGCCACGCATTCACATGCCTGGCGAGAACGGCTACCACAACAACATCTTGCGCTTACAGCCAGATGCTGTGCTTGTGCGTAACACAGGGGCGCTGTACTTCTATCTGCGCCACCGTCAAGAGAATCCGGATGCCCAGCATCCACAGATCATTGGCGACTTCTCATTGAATATTGCTAACAGTAAGGCAGCTGATCTGTTCATCGAAGCTGGATGTGATCTTATTACACCATCTTATGATCTGAATATTCAGCAGATGGTAGACATGCTAGGACGGGCTAACACATCGAAGATGGAGATTGTTATTCATCAACATTTACCGATGTTCCATACAGAGCATTGCGTATACTGTACTTTCCTAAGTGAAGGAACAGACTTCACGAACTGTGGACGTCCATGCGAAGATCATAGCGTTTCACTACAAGACAGAATTGGGATGTCTCATCCCGTTCGTGTAGACGAAGGGTGCCGCAATACCGTCTATAATGCGATTGAGCAATCGGGTGCCGAGTATCTATCCAACTTCATGGAACTTGGCGTATCGAACTATCGCATCGAGTTCCTTGAAGAGACGCCAGAACAAGTGCATGAAGTAATTAATCTCTACAAACGCGCATTTCGTGGTGAGATCAGCGGTACGCAAGTATGGAAGTCTCTCAAGGCGACGAATCAGCTTGGCGTAACGCGGGGGCAGTTGGTGAAGTAGGAGGAATTCAGGTACAGTCTGTATTCTATAAAGGTTGATCGATCCTCTAAATGGGGGTAGATCAACCTTTTTGTGATGTAAGGAAGGAACAGACGCATCTATCCAATGCTAGCTACAAGATGATGACGAAAGTTCGAATTGGGCGAACGATTAAATTGCTTTGTTAGGCAACCGATGGCATGTGGAACAATTCTGTAGATCAATAACCGTCCTATACTATCGAATCATTCGGTTTTTTGTTACTATTATTGAATTAGAAACAACAGATGATAGTGATTAATAATGCTAGACTAGGAGACTCGAGTATATGAAAATCCGTAAAGCTATTATTCCGGCAGCAGGCTTAGGAACAAGGTTTCTTCCTGCGACAAAGGCGATGCCGAAGGAAATGCTCCCGATCGTGGATAAACCTACAATTCAATATATTGTTGAGGAAGCAGTAGCTTCTGGCATTGAGGACATTATTATCGTCACAGGGAAAGGTAAACGAGCGATTGAGGACCATTTTGACTATTCGTTTGAACTTGAACACAATCTCCATTCAAAGGAAAAGTGGGATCTGCTTAGTGAAGTACGCAAGTCATCAGAAATGGCGGATATCCACTATATTCGTCAAAAAGAACCGAAGGGTTTAGGTCATGCGATCTGGTGCGCTCGCAAGTTTATTGGTAATGAACCTTTTGCTGTCTTGCTCGGTGATGATATTGTAGAAGCAAAAGTGCCATGTCTAAAGCAAATGATCGACGTGTATGAACATTATCAATCTTCCATTGTTGGTGTGCAACCTGTTCCATGGAATGAGGTCTCTCGATATGGAATAGTGGATGGACACTCCATCGGGGAACGAGTATACCAGGCTAATCGATGGGTAGAGAAACCCCAAGAAGATATAGCCCCATCTAACCTGGCCATATTGGGTCGATACATACTCACACCGCGTATATTTGATTTACTCGGTGAACAACATGAGGGTGTGAATGGTGAAATTCAGTTGACAGATGCTATATCCAGACTAGGAGAGCTAGAGCGAGTACTTGCTTATCATTTCGAGGGGAAACGACATGATGTTGGAGAGAAGTTGGGCTTCATTGAGACGACCATTCATTATGCATTACAACATCGAGAATTAAGAGAAAACTTACTTCAGTATATGAAACAAACCATTCATGATATTGAACATTCATAGATTTAATTATCCATTTAAAAGAATGATGATCTTATAGAGTTGAGTCTGGTCTTCTTCTATTCATATTATACAAAACGGCTCCCATCCTGAACTCAGGATGGGAGCCGTTTCTATTGAATTAGTATGACAATTAAAGCGACATTTGAACCAAAGTATCAATCTGTGCTTTCTCCGTTGGGTCAATCTGTAATAGACGATCAAGCACGGCTTGATCTGTTGTACCTTGCTTCATCATAGATGCAATATACCAACGTGCAATTTCGCGGTTGGTTGGATCACTTAGGTCTTCAAGCAATCCTATTTTTAACGTTTCAGCTGCCTGATCTGGTTGGTTGAGTAAGTAATGCATCTTACCTGTGTTTAGTATCATTGCAGGTGTATTAGCAAATGCACGCCCAGCCATTTGTCCCTCAGGTAGGGTAGCTAGATGTATAAGTCCAGCTTGGACCTTACCGAAGGCGGCAATACCTGCATTAAAGTATTTATCTCTAGAGGCTGTATCTTGTTGGTTTTGAGCATTCGAACCAAGTTCATAACCTTGCGCAATTATTTTCTCATACCACTCAATATCCCAATTAAAGTTCTCTGAATTATTTATTAATAGCTCAAAGGCCTGATCCTGTTCTCCTTTTAATTGATATAACGTAATTAAGCGATTAATCATTTGCTTGTTGTAAGGTTCATCTTTAAGTGCCTCTACAATCAGCGTGTAAGATGAATTATAGAAATCTTCATTCTGATCCTGCGTGTATACTTGCTGATAGAGAGAAGAGAGTAATATGGTCGAATCTGGATTATGCTTACGTATGTTAAGGTCCTTCTCAAGGGCTGCCTTTATTTCATCGAAGGAGGTACTAGTCTGTGCTACTTGTTTCGCCGTGAGTCCAGCATTCGCTGCCTGCACATATCGGATAGACGTGATGAGCACCACAACAGCACATATGCCGACTACAAAACTATAAAGAGTGCTTGCTCCAGTACTATTCCAGCGTAACTTTTGGATGCGTAGTGGTTTACTCTCCATAACAGCGGCCATGCCTCCAAGACTAAGATATACGAGAATCCCAATGAATACATAACTCATATTAAAGTCAAGAATACTATGCAATAGGATGGATAACGCTAGAATAAGATATAGGAAATGAGATTCCTTTCCTTCCTCTGTCGCTCTGATATAACCACGAATATATTTATAGAATATAAAGATCAGGAATGCCATAAATACCATAAATCCAAGGATGCCGACCTCTACCAAATATTGAAGGAAGAAGTTGTGTGCTTGTCGGCTTGTGTAAGGATTATTCTGATATTTTTCATACAGCACACTCCAAGCCCCACCACCTGCACCTAAGACAGGATAATCTTTAACAACCTTGATAGCATCTTTATAAAAAGTTATACGTTCTAACACACTGTGTTGTTGAAAGTTAATATTCTCAAGACGAGTACTGACATTGTCAGGGAGAATATTACGGGCACTAGTTCCGATGAAGAGAAAGGCTATTAAACCTACCACAACAATGGATCCTACGGGAATCCATAGGCTAGCCAATGTACGATTAGACCATGATTCAAGACTTCGTTCTAGACGAGGAGCGATGAACTTTTGAATAACCCAAGCAAGCAATGCAACAATGACAGATGTGACAAGTAAATAGGTCCATCCTTTGGCTGCTTCTCCACCGTCATAAGTTGTGTTTAATTGCAATCCTAGATCCGTTACTGTTTTCGATATCACCAAGGATGCACCGCCAGCTATGGCACAATATACAACCCACAGAATCTGTTTAGCTGGTTTTAAGAATAATAGTAGAAGGACAAATACGACAGGAAGCATAACCAATCCACCACGTGAGAGCGTTAAGAGAATGGATACGATAATAGGGACTAACATAAATCCGTGTAGTGCTTGCCCGTACCACTTACGTGATTTGATAAGAAAGAACACTGCTGCAAATAAGAAAGCCATTAGAAACGCAGCGTAAGTATTCGCATATTGAAATACCGAAGTTAAACGCAGACCGTTTGAGTCCGTCATGACCGCATCTGTATATTTACCATTCAGTACGCTATTAGAGAACCATACAATTAATGTACCTGCGAATTTACCCTGCCCGAACCAATTGAGAAATCCAAAACCAACGATGATATAAGCTATAGCCATAATCGCGATCTGAATGATTCTATTCGCTAGTTTATCTCTTAATACGAATAACCCAACAATAAACATGATTGCATAGGTACTCTGAATAATGACCATATTTATCGCTAATGAATGCGAGGCGGCACCAAAGAGTGAGAGTACATATGTAATAGGAAGTAGCAATACCCAAATAGCCATCCAATCTCGTTGATCTTCTAATTTAATCCTCTTGTAATAGTTAGCAATCCATACCAAGAGAATCACGCAGGCCATTGCTGAAGCCCAGAATATAGGTTGCTCGAATTGTAGTGCCTGTCCATTAAATAACGCTACTTGAAATGGCGACCATGCTAGATATAGAATGATAGACGCTAATAATATCCATGATAAAAAAGGAATTTTTTCGACGTCACTCGACCTTTTGGCCTGTTTACCGTATACTTGTTTAGACAAAGTTTTCAATCTCCTTTATGTTATATATGGTAGTATTTTAGCATAGGATAAAATTCTATTCTACTAATTGAACAAGCGGGTAGTATGATCTTACGATTTAATTGGGTTCTTAAGTCAATCAAAGTTTAACTTTAAAAAGGAGATAATTGGGATTAGATGCGAAGAATTATATTTTTCCAACACAGAATAATAGAATCTACTACAGAAATTTTGTCTTGAGAAATAGTAAGAAACTGAACTCTGAAACAAGTATAAAAATCAAAAAGGTCTTAAATCGTATTTCGAAGAAATCCGACAACCTGTGGAGGGTTATTAATGCTAGGGAAATTATTTATTGATTTTCAGAAATATCGTTTTCTCCTATCACAATTAGTGGGAAGGGATTTTAAAACTAAGTATAGAAGATCCGTTTTAGGTGTATTATGGAGCCTTCTAAACCCACTCTTAACAATGATTGTGCAATTCATGGTATTTTCCACGTTATTCCGATTCGATATACCTAATTATGCGGTGTATTTGCTCAGCGGAATAGTGATGTTTAATTTTATGGCTGAGGCAACGTCACAGTCAATGACCTGCATTATACAAAATGCATCACTAATTAATAAAGTATATGTGCCGAAATACATATATCCTTTTTCTCGAGTTTTGTCGTGTGGCGTAAACTTTCTGTTTTCTTTGATTGCTTTGTATACAGTCATTATTGCGACAGGTATGCCAGTTACTTATCATCATATCGCATTGATCTTTGGGATAGGTTGCATGTTTGTTTTTATATGTGGTATTTCGCTATTGCTTGCTGCAATGATGGTCTTTTTTAGAGACACACAGTTTTTATATAGTATTGGATTGACAATTTGGACGTATTTGACACCTATTTTTTATCCTGAAAGTATACTGCCAAGTGCAATAATGTCTATAATGAAATTCAATCCAATGTACCACTTCATAAGGTTTATTCGTGTAATTATTTTAAATGGTGGTTTTCCTGACCCTAAGGCGTGGGTATTTTGTGCCGTTTTTGCAATAGGTTCACTATTGCTAGGGATATTCGTATTTAATAAAACTCAAAATAAATTCATTCTTTATTTATAAGAGGGGTATCATCTTGATAAAAGTAGATAATGTGTCTATGAAATTTCGTATGGCAAATGATCGTGTCTCAAGCCTTAAGGAATTTCTTGTGAAAAAGATAGCTGGAAAACTAGAATATAAAGAGTTTGTTGCTCTAAAAGGTGTTTCCTTTTCTATTGAGAAGGGAGAAGTTGTAGGCATTATCGGCAACAATGGAGCGGGGAAAAGTACTCTTTTAAAGATTATTTCGGGAATATTACACCCAACAGCAGGCAAACTTGAAGCTAAGGGAAGTATTGCTCCAATGCTAGAATTAGGTGCAGGTTTTGACGTCGATTTAACCGCAAAAGAGAACGTTTATTTGAACGGAGCAGTATTAGGATATTCGAAGGAATATTTGACAGAACGTTATGATGAGATAGTAGACTTTTCAGAATTACATGATTTTATGGATACCCCTATTCGTAATTTCTCTTCAGGTATGATTATGCGTCTTGCTTTCTCAATTGCTACTCTTGTGAATCCAGATATTTTAATTGTTGATGAGATTTTATCTGTAGGAGATGCACAATTCCAAAAAAAGAGTGCTAAAAGAATGAGGGAACTAATGAGCGGGGGAACTACAGTTATATTAGTTTCTCATAGTATTGAGCAGATCCGAGAGATGTGCACTAAGGTTGTTTGGCTGGAGCATGGCGTTGTTCAAATGGTTGGTAATACACGCGATGTATGCAGTGCATATATGAAGTCTACCAGAGAAGGTCCCTTGTTGGATAATCAAAAGAATATAACTGATCGAGAAAAAAATGAGAGATTTGAATGGAGAAATACGTTATATACTCCAACAACTATTGAAAAAATCGGTCATGAATATTTTATAGTGGACTGTTGGCATCATCGTGTAATTTATAATGACAATCTAACCGATCCTATTAAGGATTGGAATACTATGTCAGATAATATTGGTGATCCACATTCTATTGCCAGTGATGGTTCTGTTTATTTGGTAGAGGATACGGAAAACAATGAGGTTAAGGTATTTCGTAGAGATGGAGATCATTTTAGGATTACGCAAATTATAGAACGAATAGGACAGCGTCCTAATAGGATTGTCTATGATGATAAGAACAAACTTTTTTATGGGATTTCTGCTATGTCTCAACATATATTTGTGCTAAAAAATAATGGCCAAGAGGTTATTACGGAAAAAGTAATAAGATTAGGATACTTAGTAGATAATTCCTATATTAGAGCAATCCAATTGATTGATGGAGAACTTTATTTTGTTTCTGGTGCAGGCAAAATTATCGTAGCGAATTACAATAACGCATCTTTCGATTTGATTCGAGAGTATGAGGTGCCATTTGAACTAAGTGGCATGAATGATATTACAAAGTGCGGATCTTACTATTATCTTAGTGTCTATCAAGATGGAGCAGGTGTTATTGCTCCGAAATTAGTGAGAGTTCAGAATTTAAATGATTTAGCAAGTTCTAATTATGATGACATATTTGATAGCCTAAGTTTAAAAGGAGTTCCGTATAACTTCTCTCACATTGATGGGAGAATATTCTTGACCGAGATTGATTACTATTCGGAGATTATATCCTTTCGAGTGGTAGATGATGAAATTTTAGATATTCAAGTACAGTATGATGCAGGTGTCCCCGGAGAGTCGTCCTTAGATAGGCGCCACGGTAAATAAGAGTAGGTGTATATTGTAGCCGAAAAGTATATGATTGGAGTCGATCGCATGGCGAAGCTTAACTTGAAATACTACGAGAATGAGACGGAATATTCGGACGGAGTTACAATTGAAGATGAGATACTAGAGATTGTACGCTCAAAAAGCGATTCAAAGTTAGAAGAATTAAATAATGTTAGTTGGCCTGTATTTTACCACCTCTCTCAATTAAGACAGAATATTCTAAACTGGTATCCGTTTAAAAAGGACTGCACTATATTAGAAGTGGGCTCTGGTTGTGGTGCAATCACTGGATTACTGTGTGAAAAGGCAAAATATGTTGCTTCTGTTGAACTAACAGAGAAACGAGCAACTATTAATTATGAACGCCATAAAGAGTATGACAATTTAGAAATATTTGTAGGAAACTTAGGAAATATGCAATTCAATAATAAATTTGATTATGTCATTGTAAATGGCGTGTTGGAATATGCAGGTGGATTTACTTCAGGAGAAAAGCCATACGAAACGTTTATAAACATGTTATCAAATTCACTGAATGATGATGGATCTATTCTAATTGCAATTGAAAATAGATTGGGATTGAAATACTTCTCCGGTGCAAAGGAAGATCACACTGGAGAATTATTTGTAGGATTGGATGATTATCCATCGAACAAAAAAGTAAGAACGTTTTCTAAAAGCGAAATAACAGCATTAGTTGATAATTGTAACTTGAATATTGAAAAGTTTTATTATCCATATCCGGACTATAAGTTCCCAGAGGTTGTTTTTACGGATGGTGGATTTGACAAGGTACCACTTTCCTATGATGTTCATAGTTATGATACAGATCGCTATATGTTTTTTGACGAAATACAGATGCAAAACCTTTTGGTGAAAGAGGAAGCAGGTGCTTCCTTTGCCAACTCATTCTTAATTGATGTTCGTAAAAAGACCCTAAAAATAGAACAAAGTGATGAAGAAATATTATATGTGAAAATTAATGCTAATAGAGATGATTCATTTAAAATATGCACAGTAATCTATACTCAAGGGGAAGAAACGAAAGTAAAGAAGCAAGCCCTTTCAACAAAGGCTATTGGACATTTAGAACAAATGAATCATTTCTATCGCCAGAGAAATAAATTGAATCATGAAGTCTCTTTATTGCCTTCCCAACTGGTGGGTAATGATTTGGTGTGTGATTTTTTAGAATATCCTACAATGGAAAAGGTATTGTTGGGTGAAGAAGGTAAACATGACAAAGTAAGATTTTTGTCTATTTTGCATAAGTTTTATTATATGCTCACTTCGTACGGTTCAATTGGGAATAACACATATTCCGAGAAGTTTCATGCTATATTTGGACCTATTAAATTTGATGATGAATTAGAATTTACGTCGTTTAATAATATAGATGTTTTATTTGACAATGTTTTCTATAACAATGACGAACTGATAATCTTTGACTATGAGTGGTTTGTTGACTGTGGTTTACCTATCAAATTTATTTTTTGGCGTTCTGTTAAAGAATTTTATGAGAAGCATAAGTATTCTACATCTCTTGTGTCAGAAGAAGAGATTTATCAAACATTCGAAATATCTGATGAAATGATACTAGTATTCTACCAATGGGAAGGATTCTTTTCAGCTAATTATGTCAAAATGATGGATAAGTCTGTCTATCAAAAAAAGACTATCTCTTTATCAAAAGTAGAATCCGTATTTGATGCTAATAATTGTACTGCAAACCTATACATAGATACTGGAAGTGGATTTAGTGATCAGGATAAGTGCCAGCAAATCTATGATGGTAGTTTGGAAGAAATAACTCTTGAATTTGATATTCATCAATATCCATATATAAAGAATATACGATTTGATCCGATTGAAGGACAATTATGCAAGTGTAAAATCGAATATGCTGAAATTGATGGATTGAAGGTTGAGTTCACACCATATAACGGGTATCCGTTTAACTCTGATGGAGATCTATTTCTAACAACCGACCCGGTTTACTTATTACATGATGAATTTATTGATGGAAAGATAGTAAAGATACATTGTTCAATGCAAATCCTCAGAGATGATCAGATATATGCTGAGGTTGTAAAAGGGACGGAATCGGAATTAGCTAGTAGAGAAGCGATTCAAAATACACATCATCAAGAACTTTTAAAGATATCAAAACAATACGATGATTTATCGATAGATCTACAGAAGAGTGAAAATAAAAACGAGCATATTACTATGGAATTTAATACATTAAGTTTAGAAAAAGATTCGCTAATTTCTGAGAAAATGGCGCTAAGCTCAGAAAGAGATTCGCTAGTTTCTGAGAAAAACTCATTAAGCTTAGAAAATGTTTCTCTAATCTCTGAGAAAAACTCATTAAGCTTAGAGAAGGATCTCATTACTTCTGAGCGTGATGCGTCTATGTTGGAAGCCTCTCTATTATTGAAGGAAAATCAATTATTGTCTTCCCAAAAAGCTATATTATCAAATGAATACCATGGGGTTATAAATTCAACGAGTTGGAAATTGACAAAGCCGTTGAGATTAACATTAGATACTGTAAAACTTGGGAAAAAGCAAGTGGTGAATATGATTAGAGAATACTACAAACTACTGAAGAAGACTGAGCAAAATGTTAAAACCAATGGATGGAGAAAAACAACTAAGAAGATTTTCGTTAAAGGAAAGGAAAGCCTTGCAAATGTAAAGGAATCTGGAAAAATTGCTGAAATAGTCCAAACAAGTGATATTTGGCAAGAGATCGATCAATGGATCGATCAAACTCCTCATAGCTTTATAGATATTTTCCATGTTCCAATGGGATGGAACACGCCATTATTTCAACGGTTTCAACACTTATCTCTTCAAGCAGGGAATGTAGGAGGGATATCGTTCTATGGTGCACATCCATTAGTGGATAAGGATATCGAAGTGTGTGAATTCATTTCACCTACCCTTTGTATTGTGAATCTTGATAATTATGAAGTGAAAAAGAAACTATTTGAAATATTGGATAGAAAGTCGGGTCTTAAAATCATTCGGTTGCAGTCTATTGATCTAGCTACGACTATTGAAGAATTGGAATCATTTCTTGCAAAGGGCTATGCTGTTCTTTATGAATATATAGATGAAATCACACCGCAAATAACTGGGAATATTCCTAAGTTTGTGCTTGAAAGACACGAATATGTTTTGAGAAACGAAGAAATTTCTGTTGTTGCAACCTCTGATAAACTGTTTGATCAGGTTAAACCTTATCGTAGACGTAATATGGACATGATCACAAATGGTGTTGACTATGAACATTGGAATGTAGATCGTAATAATATTGAGTGTCCTATAGATATTCAACAGATTGTAAATAAAGGGAAAACTATTATTGGGTATCATGGTGCACTTGCACAGTGGATTGACTATGATCTACTTAAAAAGTTAGCAGATGATAACAGGTATATTCTATTATTGATTGGCTACGAACATGATGATCATTTGAAGGAAAGCGGTCTTTTGGAATATCAGAATGTTTATTTTATTGGTTCGAAACCATATATTCAGTTGAGTCAATATGCTGCATTTTATGATATTGCTATATTGCCCTTCATTATAAATGATATTACAAAGTCTGTTTCTCCTGTAAAGATTTTTGAATATATGGCGCAGCAAAAACCTGTAGTCACTTATGCACTACCAGAGTGTCTAAAATATAAATCTTGTTTAATTGCAAATACAGAGCAGGAATTTATTAATCATGTAAATGAAGCGATGACTTTACGTTTTGACACTGATTATTGTGGTCTGTTAAAACAGGAAGCGTTAGAAAATACATGGAAATCTATTACACAAAAAACAGTCGATTTAGTGAGAAATAATGATTCAATTCGGTCAATGCCGATTAGTGAAGTTAATGTGCCTAGTCATTCGTCTGAGGGTGCTATTGATATAGAACAACCAATCATAACACCGCCTCAAGAAAAGGCAGGTTATCGTGTGTTAAAAAAAATATTTTGGAAACTTCCGATTTTATCTCCAAGATCAAAAGAAAAATTCCTGTTTAAGGTGAAGAAGTCAATAAGACCATCCCTTTTGTCTTATTCACCTGAGGAACAGGAAAACATTGAAATTCGTCCAGTTCTAACTTCTAATGCAGTAGTAGAGTACAATTTAGATCAGAAAAATTATATTGAGCAAATATTAAGAATCCCTGATAAAGATGAATCTGCGTATGTGCCGATTACAGAGACACCTTATCGTCGTCAAAGTAGTGATAGTAAAATAATTGCATATTATCTCACGCAATTTCATCCTGATCAGCATAATGAGGAATGGTGGGGTAAGGGAGTAACAGAGTGGAATAATGTTTGCCGTGCAGTTCCTCAATTTGTGGGACACTATCAACCAAGATTGCCGGGTGAACTTGGATTTTATGATTTAAGACTAAAGGAAAATATGATGCGACAGATCGAATTGGCACAAATGCATGGAGTTTATGGATTTTCCTTCTATTACTATTGGTTTGATGGAGAGCGGCTACTTGAAAAGCCGATTGAGATGTTCCTTGCAGACGAAAGTTTAGATTTCCCATTTTCTCTTTGCTGGGCTAATGAAAACTGGACCAAACGTTTCGATGGGACCAACTCGGGTATTTTGATGGAACAGCCGAAAAGCGTTGAAAGTTATAAAAATGTAATTCACGATATGGTTCGGTTTTTAAAGGATAAACGTTATATAACTGTGGAAGGTAAAAAGGTGATAACCGTTTATAGACCGGCATTGATGCCAGAACCCAACACAGTCCTTCAATATTGGCGTGAATATTGTCATGAGCAGGGAATCGGTGAATTATACATTATTGCTGTAAAAGAAAACATGGTGGAGCTCGACTTACTCGGCATAGGCTATGATGCAATTTCAGAGTTCCATCCAGGCACTGTGTATACAAACTTAAAGAATATCACTCAAGATATTGATTATATCCGTAGCGACTTCTCTGGTGAGGTTTTTGACTACAAAGATCTAGTAGAGAATCAGAAATACTTTAATTACAACTTACCAAAGCTTTATCGTGCTGTAATGCCAATGTGGGATAATACCGCTCGTAGAAATAATAAAGGCATGA
Organism: Paenibacillus sp. Y568; assembly: GCF_059445545.1. Taxonomy (NCBI): domain Bacteria; kingdom Bacillati; phylum Bacillota; class Bacilli; order Caryophanales; family Paenibacillaceae; genus Paenibacillus; species Paenibacillus sp. Y568. Next base: position 21,158 of record NZ_JCAIUM010000032.1, on the reverse strand, counting down.
TTTTTCAAGGCGCTACACCTGCGTTATATAAACAATGGCTCAAAGATGTGATACTAGAAGGTAAGAATAGAACGGATTTAGATGATCAGATGGTGTTTATTAATGCGTGGAACGAGTGGGGTGAAGGAGCATATCTGGAACCGGATAAGAAATACGGTTATGCTTATTTACAAGCTACAAAAGAAGCGGTAGAAGAATCTAGAATTGCAAAATAAATTATATCGGTATGGGGTAAAAAATAATTAATAGTTATATTATTTCGTTGAGAGTTAAAAACGTAATCTAATAGTGGCAACTTATTTAGTAAGGAGTAGGACGAAAAAATGAGATGGGTTAAGGAAGTATCTAGTATGTTGAATGTAGAATCCCGGTTATTTTTACAATATCTAAAAGATAATAAATTGTTATGTGGTATTGTAATATTTGTTGCCTTATTTGCATATGGGTTTCCTCTAACACATTTTACTCTTTCAATTGATGAAGAAAAATCGTTATTTTCAGATTCTATTAATTCTGTATGGAGTGGACAGGGACGTTTTGGAATAGCATTACTTAAATTATTGCTTAATAATACACTTACTAATTCAGTAACTAGTACGTATTTAGCAGTAGCTACTTTTAGTTTTAGCGGTATAATTTGGGCTTATGTATTTAATAGTTCAAATGTAAATAGAGATAAGTCTGGAGGATTCGATACACCTGGTCTTATTACCGCGTTAATGTTTGTAACATTCCCAGCCTTTTCGGAAAATATTGGATTTTCAATAATGAGTTTTGAATTAGGGCTAGGATGGATCATGACTTCATTTGCTACTTTGTTGGTTTTTAAGTGGGCAGTTTTAAAAAGAAGCTATTTCTATATGTTTGGTGGATTGATATTAACTACATTTGCAACTTCTATATATCAATCATATTTACCAGTCTTAATATGTGGAGTAATTGTATGTTCAATTATATACGTAATGTCTTCCCAAAAAATTAATAAAAAGGTTAGCGTTAAAGAATATATTTTAACAATATTAAAATATATTCTTATTGCTACAATGAGCTTAGTACTATATAAAATAATTGATAAAATAGTAGGGAAGTTTATCCCACAGTCTGGATATGTTTCGAACTTTGTAGCGTGGGGCAAGAGTGATACTACTGAGATAATGAATAGTTTGTTAGGCTATTATAAAAATCTAATAATGGGAAACCTTATTTATGGGAGTTACGTAATACTTCCAAGTCTTATTGCTGTTTTAATTGTTTTCTCTCTTATTCTCTTTAGAATTATTACTAAAAAATATTATAAGTCCAATATGTTTATTATAACTGTGTCATTACTGGGATTTATTATAACTCCATTTTTGATGTCAGTACTGTTAGGTTCTCCTATGCCTGTTAGAGTAAATCTAGCGTTGTCATTATTTGTTTCATCCGCTTGGTATTTACTATATATTGCATTTGAAAAGAAAACATTGCATAAACTTGTTGTTATTTTAACGTTATTTGTTAGCTTTCATCAATCTCAATCAATATCACAGTTATTTTATAGTGATTACAATAGATATCAAGAGGATGTAAAACTAGCACACCAAATTGGATACAGAATTTTAGAGCTAAATATGGGAGAAATTCCATCACAACCAGTTATATATATTGGAAACCATATACAACATCAAAGGGAAAATATAATAAAGCAAGAGGTTTTAGGGTTTTCCTTTTTTGAATGGGATGGGGGTAACCCAATAAGGATAAGCAAATTTATGAGATCATTAGGATATGAATATATTGATCCTACTGAAGAACAAAGAAATAGAGCACTTGAAATTTCTGAGAACATGCCAGCTTGGCCTTATAAGAATTCAGTAGCATTAGTAAATGATCTAATAATTGTGAATTTGTCTGATAATACAGATAAATATAAGTTAGATTTATATCAACATAAAGAAGGAAATCTTAAATATAGTGATGTTATTTATGAAATGAATTTGGATGCCTCAAAATTAGGCTATTATGATTTAGAAATTAACACAAATGAAAATAAGCTAGTTCTAAAATCAGGAAAAATAGATCCACAAATTTCCTTTACACATGATAAACTAAGCAATACTTCATTTGACTATATTTCATTTGAGTTTGAATCAAATATTGAAGGAGAAATGCAAATATTCTTAATGCAGGAGAATGGAAGTTATGGGGAAAAGTACAGTGGATTCATAAAAATAGAAAAAGGGATTAATAGAATTTATTGTAATAGGCAGGATTTAATGAGTAATGTGTCTGGAATTAGAATAGATCCTCCTAATAATTCAATTGTTGAAATAAAGAGTATTAAGTTTATTAAATAAAATATTTATTTAATAGAAGATGCTGATTAAGAGCGCAGACACATTAATTAATATTTCTTATTAGGTGATTGGTGATTTTGAGATTGCTAGTATTAATCTGTAAGAGAAAATGCATTCATATGTGAGGAGATAGTATGAGATTGAATACAATTAATATGGATAGCTCTCTATTGAGTATTGGTGTGTTAGGAGATAAACGCGGATATCTAACGGTAATAGAAGAAAATAACACAATTCCATTTGATATTAAAAGAGTATTTTACATCTATGGAACAATGGAGCAAGTTCGAAGAGGATATCATGCCCATTATAAAACGAGACAAGCTTTAGTATGTGTATCAGGTAATTGTAAAGTATATCTAGATAATACGAAGCGAAAAACGGATGTTCTACTAGATTCACAAACAAAAGTCCTTATTCTTGAACCAAATGACTGGCATGAAATGTATGACTTCTCGTCAGATTGTGTTCTTCTTGTGCTCGCTTCCCATCTATATGATTCAGAGGATTATATTCGTGATTACGATAAATTTATTGAGGTGTATGGCTCATGAGTAAATATTTCATTCATTCCCAGGCTATTGTTGAAACAGATAATATAGGAGAAGATACTCGAGTATGGGCATTTGCTCATATTTTACCGGGTGCTGTACTAGGTTCGAATTGTAATGTGAATGACCATACCTTTATTGAAAATGATGTGATTATAGGGGACAATGTTACAGTCAAATCAGGCGTTTATATATGGGATGGTTTGAGGATAAGTGATAATGTCTTTATTGGTCCTAATGTGACTTTTACTAATGATATGCGACCCCGCTCTAAGCAGTATCCGAGTACCTTTTTAAGCACTATTCTTGAAGAATGGTCTTCTATAGGTGCTAACGCAACGATTATAGCAGGCAATACAATAGGTAAGTATTCTATGATTGGTGCCGGTTCTCTTGTTGCAAAGAATGTTCCAAACAATACGTTATGGTATGGTAATCCTGCTGAATTCAAGGCGTATATTTGTAATTGCGGAGAGAAGCTAAATAAAGAATTTTTGTGTACAAGTTGCAATAAGCAATACTCTTTGAAAGATGGAAACATTGTTGAGTTGTAATAAAATTCAATAGAAATAGGTGGGTTAAAATGATCCCGTTCCTCGATCTGAAGAAAATCAATTTACGTCATGAAGAAGCTATATTAAATAGTGTCCATAAAGTTCTGCATTCGGGATGGTACATTTTGGGTGATGAAGTTAAAATATTTGAATCAGAGTTTGCGGATTTCTGTGGGACAAAATATGCTCTGGGTGTGGCTAACGGTTTGGATGCGTTAGAGTTGATTATAAGAGCATATGGTATTGGACCTGGAGATGAGGTGATTGTACCTTCTAACACGTACATTGCATCCATATTGTCTATTTCTGCTAATGGGGCTACGCCTGTGTTAGTAGAACCTAATATACTAACATATAATATCGACCCTGATAATATTGAGGCAAGCATCACTCCTAATACGAAAGCAATTCTGGTTGTACATCTATATGGGCAAGTATGTAATATGGCCCCGATTCAGAGTATTGCAGCGAAATACAATCTGAAAATAATAGAAGATTGTGCGCAAGCTCACGGGGCAGTTTACGCAAATCAAAAGGTAGGAGCTTTAGGGGATGCTGCTGCGTTTAGTTTTTATCCTGGTAAAAACCTAGGTGCATTAGGAGATGCGGGAGCAATTACCACGAGTGATGAAGATTTATATCAAAAGATTATTGCACTAAGAAACTATGGCTCTCATAAGAAATATGAGAATTTATTCAAAGGATATAATAGTAGATTAGATGAAATACAAGCGCCTATCTTGAGTGAGAAATTGAAATTCTTGGATGCGGATAATGATTACAGAAGAAGTATAGCAAACTATTACTTGAATAATATTCATAATGGGCATGTTGTATTACCTTATGTTGAAGAGAAATCTAAATCACATGTGTGGCATGTATTTGTAGTTAGAATATCAAATAGAAGTGATTTTATTAGTTATATGAATGATCACGGAATTCAAACTATGATTCACTATCCAATTCCTCCTCATAAGCAAGAAGCATATAAAGAGTGGAATGAATTAACTTTTCCTATATCCGAGAAGATTCATTTAGAAATAGTTAGTCTCCCAATAAGTCCGGTCATGGATATGGAAGATGTACAAAGAATCGTGGAGGTTGTGAATGAGTACAGACCGCATTAAATTATCTATTGTTGTTCCAGTGTACTATAACGAATTAAATATTCCACATACGATTCCAAGATTGCAGAACTTACAGAGTATTATGCCGGATTGTGATTTTGAATTTATTTTTGTAGATGATGGATCGAAGGATAATTCATTTCAGTTGTTAATAGAAGCTAGAGAACAAGATCCTAGGATAAAAGTCATTAAACTAAGCCGGAATTTTGGTTCAATGTCTGCGATACAAGCTGGTTTAGGATACACTACTGGCGATTGCGTTGGTATTATTGCTGCTGACTTACAAGATCCACCAGAATTATTTAAGGAGATGGTGGAACATTGGAAACTAGGAAAGAAGGTTATTCTTGCCACAAGGGCAGATCGTGAAGAATCTTTCTCTCAGAAAATGTTCTCTAATACCTATTATTATTTGCTGGAGAAACTGGCGTTAAAGGGTTATCCAAAAGGTGGATTTGACTTTTTATTGATTGATAAACAAGTTGTCCATGAAGTGGTTGAAATCCAAGAGAAGAACACAAACATCATGAGTCTCATTTATTGGTTAGGATATGATCAAGTACAAATCCCATATATAAGACAGGAAAGAAAGCTTGGGAAATCAAGGTGGACACTTTCCAAAAAGATAAAACTTTTTGTTGATTCTTTTATTAGTTTCTCATATTCACCTATTCGATTTATGTCCTTCATTGGATTTATAACAGCGATATTAAGTTTTTTGTATGGTGTTTTTGTTATAATGGGTGCTATATTCGGGTTTATAGAACTTCAAGGATGGACTACCATTATTGCTCTTATTACTTTTTTGTTAGGTATGATTATGATTATGTTAGGTATTATAGGTGAGTATCTTTGGAGGATATTAGATGAAAGTAGAGAACGACCATCCTACGTTATTGACAAAACTTTTAAGTAAGGAGTTCTTGAAATTTGTAATTAGTGGTGGGATTAATACATTAGTCACATATCTAGTCTATTTATTGCTTCTCATATTCTTGAATTACTCCTTATCTTATACAATCTCTTATGTAGCAGGGATATTTTTATCCTACTATTTAAATACAGTTTTTGTGTTTAAAGAAAAGGTCTCATTTAACAAATTTATAAAGTTTCCTATTGTGTATCTAGTTCAGTACTTAATTAACATCTTGATGTTGTATATTCTAGTTGAACATGTCCACTTATCAACTCAAATTGTTCCTTTAATTGTTATTGTAGTGACAATTCCTATAACATACACACTTTCTAAGCTAATTATTAAAAGTAAATGAATGGAGGCAACATAATGAAAGGCATAATTCTAGCAGGTGGTACAGGCTCTCGCCTCTATCCCTTAACCAAAGTTACTAATAAGCATCTTCTTCCTGTAGGTAAATACCCTATGATTTTTCATTCTGTGTATAAACTTAAGCAAGCAGGTATCGAGGATATTCTCATCGTCACAGGTAAAGATCATATGGGGGATGTAGTCAACCTTCTTGGTAGTGGTCGAGAAATGGGCGTTTGTTTTACATACAAGGTTCAGGATGAAGCTGGGGGCATTGCGCAAGCTCTTGATCTGGCCGAACATTTTGTTGGGGAAGATCAAATGATTGTTATCTTAGGAGATAATGTATTCGAAGATGATATCACTCCATATGTTCACAATTTCAAAGAACAGAAGAATGGTGCGAAGATCCTAATTCAGGAAGTACAAGATCCTAAGCGATTCGGGGTACCTGAACTTCAAGGAGAGCGGATTGTTTCTATTGAAGAGAAACCTGAAGAACCCAAATCAAATTATGCTGTAACAGGGATCTATATGTTTGATCATCAAGTATTTGATATTGTGAAAACTCTAAAACCTTCTAACCGAGGAGAATTGGAAATCACGGACGTGAATAATGCATATATTAAACGTAATGAGTTAACGTATGATATTCTTCAAGGTTGGTGGACGGATGCGGGTACACATGCCTCACTAGCCCGGGCTAACGAGTTATCGCAAAATTTGAATTTTGGAGAAGCATTCGGGAAATTAAAACTATAATATAAGGAGGAATTAAGTTATGAAAGTCACTCCTCTAAAATTACAGGGTGCAATTATAATAGAACCAGTTGTCCATGGAGATAGCCGTGGCTATTTCATGGAAAGTTATAATGATGCTCTATTGCAACAACATGGAATTAAATATGATTTTATCCAAGACAACCAATCTCTTTCGGCAGAACCAGGAGTTCTGCGAGGTCTTCACTATCAACTCAATCCTAAGGCTCAGACAAAGTTGATTCGTGTACTTTCGGGTGCCATTTATGATGTCATCGTGGATATCCGTCGTAATTCACCTACCTTTGGTCAATGGGTGGGGGTCATTTTAAGTGAACACAATCATCGTCAACTGTTAGTTCCGAAGGGCTTTGCTCACGGTTTCTGCACGTTGGTACAGAACACTCAAGTTTTCTACAAAGTAGATGAATATTATTCGCCGGAAAATGATCGCGGCATACTATGGAATGATCCAGTATTAAATATTGATTGGCCGACATCAAGTCCAATACTTTCGGATAAAGATCAACGTCATCCGCTACTTCAAGATGCGGAACTTAATTTTGAGTAGGGGGTATATCATTTTATGAAACTATTAGTTACTGGTGGTGCCGGATTTATTGGTAGCAATTTCGTTATATACATGCTGCAACAGCATCCTAATTACCAGATTGTAAATCTTGATGCGTTGACTTACGCAGGAAATCTAGAAAATCTTAAATCTATAGAAGATCATCCGAATTACACCTTTGTCAAAGCAGATATTACAGATGCAAAGGCAATTGATCAAATCTTCCAGCAAGGTATCGATGTGGTCGTTAACTTTGCTGCGGAGTCGCATGTAGACCGGAGTATCTTGGAGCCAGAAGTGTTTGTGAAGACCAATGTGTTGGGTACACAGGTTCTACTTGATGCTTCTAAGAAGTATGGCGTGACAAAGTATGTACAAGTATCTACGGATGAAGTCTATGGTTCACTTGGAGAAACGGGTCTATTTATGGAGAGTACGCCTTTAGAGCCTAATAGTCCATATTCTGCAAGTAAGGCTGGAGGAGACCTGTTGGTTCGTGCATACCATGAGACATTTGGACTACCTGTGAATATCACTCGTTGTTCTAATAACTATGGACCTTACCAGTTCCCTGAGAAGCTTATCCCATTGATTATATCTCGTGCACTGAATGATCAGGCTTTACCTATTTATGGTGATGGGCTGAATATTCGCGATTGGCTTTATGTTGAAGATCACTGTAGTGCCATTGATCTTGTCATTCATGAAGGACGTGTGGGTGAAGTGTACAATATTGGTGGTAACAATGAACGTACGAATCTTCATATTGTAAAGACGATCCTACAGGAGTTAAATAAACCTGAATCTCTCATTACTTATGTTGAGGATCGATTAGGCCATGATCGTCGTTATGGAATAGACCCTACGAAGCTAACAGAAGAGTTAGGTTGGAAGCCGAAGCATAATTTCGAGACGGGTATTAAAGAGACGATCCAATGGTATTTGAATAATAAAGATTGGATGACTCGTATTCAATCAGGTGAATACCAACAATATCAGATCACACAGTATGGAGAACGCCTAGGAGATTCACTATGAAAGTAATTGTGACAGGGGCAACAGGACAATTGGGGACAGATGTCGTTCATAACCTTCGTAGCAACGGTCATGATGTACTGGCATGCGATCGTAACGAGATGGATATTACAGATTTGGCTCAATGCCAACGGGTGATTGGTCAATATCAACCGGATGTCGTTATCCATTGCGCAGCATACACAGCAGTTGATGCTGCTGAGACCGATATAGACGGTGCTTATAAGGTGAATGCCGTAGGTACGAGAAATATAGCGGTAGCTGCTGAAAGCATCGGATCGAAACTGATCTATATCAGTACCGATTATGTATTTGATGGGACTAGTATAGAGCCATACCAAGAGTATGATAATACCAATCCTCAAAGTATTTATGGGAAGTCAAAGCGTGCTGGCGAGGTGTTAGTTCAAAGCTTATCTTCGCGATTTTTTATCGTTAGGACCTCATGGGTTTACGGTATACATGGAAATAATTTTGTCAAAACAATGTTGCGTTTAGGGCAAGAGAAGCCCTCTCTTAAAGTCGTACATGACCAGAAGGGTTCTCCAACCTATACAGTTGATTTAGCCAACTTCTTAATAGAAATTATGGAAACTGAGAAATATGGCATTTATCACGCATCCAATAGTGATACATGTACATGGTATGAGTTTACACAGGCGATTTTTGAAGAGGCTCGTCAGTTAGGACTTAACATTATTGCCAATCCAGAACCTTGTTCGACAGCTGAATTCCCACGTCCAGCTCATCGACCAGCTAATTCGGTGATGGAACATCTGTCCATCCGAACGAATGGTTTCAAGGATTTACGTCCTTGGGGAGAAGGGTTAAAGGATTTCCTTATAGAATTTACTTCTAAATAAATAATAGTATCTGAGTCTCTCGATCAAGATGAATTGATCGAGGTTTTTTTTGTACAGAACAAAACATCTAATTTACTATCTTAAAAAATGGTATAATACAAGGCATTAACTGTTTTAGCTATGAAGGAGGTACAGGGTTGGAACAATTCAGAGTACAAGTGCTATTATCTACTTATAACGGTGAGAAATATATAGATGATCAATTGAAGAGTTTACTTTCACAGAAAAGCGTTGAACTCCATATTGTAATCCGCGATGATGGGTCGTCTGATGGTACTGTAGGGAAAATACATAAATACATGGCGCAATATCCAGACCAAATAAGTATGACTGAGAATGAGAATCTTGGAGTTGTAGGAAGCTTTTTTGATTTGATAGGCAGAGCCACAGATGGATATGATTACTATGCATTTTGTGACCAAGATGATGTATGGAACGATAACAAGCTAATAAAGGGAATATCTCTTCTAACTCAGAAGAGGCAAGGACAACCATTAATGTATTGTGCAGCGACGCAAATGGTAGATCAGAGCTTAGCGCCTATAAATATTTGGCCTAATTTCCCGGAAAAACCACTCTCTCTCTATAATGCATTAATCGAAAATGTATGTGTCGGTTGTACAATGATTATCAACAAAGAGGCTTTGAATATTGTGCGTTGTAATACCCCATGTAATTTAGAGAATGTTATTATGCACGATTGGTGGATTTATTTAGTCGTGTCTACTTTTGGAGAAGTCGTGTTTGATTCGGAACCTAGCATTCTTTACCGTCAGCATCAATCCAATGCCCTAGGTGGGTCGACAGATGGGTGGATGGAGAAATGGAAGAAGCGATCTCGGAGATTTCTGAATGGACAGAATCATTATATCCTTAGTAATCAAGCTAAGGAATTTAAGACGGTATATACACAATTAATGGACTTTAAACAAAGAAATGAAGTTAATGAACTTATACGAATACAACAACAAAACGTAGTTAAGCGCGTTATATATATATTGAAGACTCCCTTTTATAGACAATCACGCATTGATAACATCGTTTTTAAAATTGTCTTTATAGCAGGCAAGTTCTAATATTCTATATTTCTCCTGATTTATCCCACCTATGTTATAATAATGTCGATAGATTACTATTTTTGTCAGGAAGAAGTGTTTTGAACATGGATTTAAGTATTTTGATAGTTAATTACAATACATGCAAGCTTACAATGGACTGTCTGCAGTCCGTATTTGCCTCAAATACAGGTTATACCTATGAAGTGATAGTCATAGATAATCACTCTAGTGATACATCTATTGAGAGCATTTCGGTAGAGTACCCTCAAGTGACACTAATCGCTAACGATGAGAATACGGGTTTTGCAAAAGCAAACAATCAAGGGATGGAGATAGCCAAAGGGAGACATATCTTACTCCTTAATTCTGATACAATAATTCATGAGGATACGATCCAGACGATGATTTCATTTATGGATGAGAACCCTACCATAGGAGCCTCGGGATGCAAAGTTATTTTACCAAATGGTTCGCTAGATAAGGCATGCAAACGTGGATTCCCGACGCCATCAGCGTCTTTTTATTATGCATTTGGTTTATCTAAGTTATTCCCGGATCGTCCGAAGTATAATCAGTATCAATTGGGGCATCTCGATCCAGATGAAGAGTATCCAGTGGATTGTTTGGTTGGTGCCTTTATGTTGGTTAGAAGTGAGAGCATAGAACAGGTAGGAGGACTGGATGAGACCTTCTTCATGTATGGTGAGGATATTGATTGGTGTTATCGGATCAAACAAGCGGGGTGGGGTATTTATTATTACCCTCGTACAACAATTGTTCATTACAAGGGGGGAAGCGCACGTCGCAGACCCACTCGTATCATTTATGAATTTCATCGTGCCATGGCAGTGTTTCATCATAAACATTACAAAGACCAATACTTTTGGGGTGTTAACGGCGTTATATATATGGGTATAGGTTTGAAATTTACGATGGCTTATCTTAAGAACAAGCTTACTAGTAGATCGAAGCCTGTTTCGAAACCCGAAGACAATCAGGTGGAGGTGAGGTCGTGATCCGGAGAAGTCAAGGATTATTGACTCAATTATATATTTTAACGGATTTCGCTGTGGTGCAATTGTCATTCCTGCTTGCATGGTGGCTTAAATTTGAAAGCGGCTGGGTTCCTTATGAGACTCCGATGCCTATAGAGAATTATTTCCTTTGGAGTCTGGTCTACGGTGCGATTGCCATAGTAACAGGTGTTGTAATAACACTCTATTCTCCGAAGAGAAAGAAAAGATTTGCAGATGAACTTTTTAAAGTCATACAAGTCCACTTTATCAGTTTATTTGTCTTGATTAGTATTATGTTTGTCATAAAAGAAATTGATATTTCCCGTGTATATTTAGCTTTTTATCTGGCTTTTAATATCTTACTTATAATATTATATCGTTATGTTCTTAAAGCATCCCTTAAGCATTATCGTGAGAAAGGCTACAATCGACAATTTGTATTGATCGTAGGAGCAGGATCGCTAGGCAAACGCTTCTACAACAATCTGAGACAGTACCCCGAATTGGGGTATGAGGTCGTGGGTTTCTTAGATGATAATCAAGTGTGGGATAGCCTAGAGGAGCGACATTTCAAACCCATTCTTGGTAAATTGGATGATTTGGAGAATATACTTACTCAAGAACTCATAGATGATGTTGTTCTGGCCCTACCTCTTGATGCGCATTCAAAGTATACGGATATCATCGTTCAGTGTGAGAAGGCAGGCGTACGAACTCTTATTATTCCGGATTTCTATGATTACTTACCGGCACGACCTTATTTCGATAATTTTGCAGGAATGCCTATGATTAATGTAAGAGATATTCCGCTCGATGTGGCAGGAAATCGTTTGTTTAAGAGATTATTCGACATTATCTTTGCTCTTTTTGCCATTATTATAACTTCGCCAATTCTGTTGGCTGTAGCTATAGGTGTGAAATGTACCTCTCCGGGCCCAATCATATTTAGACAAGAACGCGTCGGGCTTAATCGTCGTAACTTCATGATGTATAAATTCAGGTCTATGAAGTTCCAGCCTAAGACCGTTGTGGATACGGGATGGACCACCGAGAATGATCCCAGACGAACCCGCTTCGGTACGTTCTTACGCTCGACTAGCTTAGATGAGTTACCTCAATTCTTTAATGTATTATTTGGACATATGAGTGTTGTTGGACCACGTCCGGAACGTCCCTATTATGTGGAACAGTTCCGTGATGAGATTCCTAAATATATGGTTAAACATCACGTGCGTCCAGGGATTACAGGGTTAGCGCAGAGCGAGGGCTTACGTGGCGATACATCTATTGAAGATCGGATTAGCCACGATATATTCTACATTGAGAATTGGACTATTCTGTTAGATGTCAAAATCATCATGAAGACGATTAGGAATGGATTTAAGAATACCAACGCCTATTGAGTGGGTATACCTAATCTGTACATAATGTTCCTCTTCAGTAGAGCAATCACTAATACCCCGTTTTGTCCTAGACAAGATGGGGTATTAGTATGTAGTGCACTTTGGCTAATGACTACAAAGGTTGTGATACTCATGAGAAAATTATTCGCGTTACTAATATTAGTGGGAATTGCGACTGGACTCATACTTACTTCTTCTAGAGGAGAATCTAGTGACAGTAGTCCTGCTCAATTTTCAGATTATAAACTCATCTCACATGCTATGGGTGGGATCCAGGATCAAGCGTATACGAATTCCTATGAAGCTTTTGTCGCGAATTATGAACAAGGGAATCGGGTATTTGAGGTAGACCTTTTATTGACGGAAGATCATCAAGTGGTAGCTCGACATGAATGGACACAAGCCATGACGAAGGAACTCGAACAAGAGGAGGAACTTCCTGAGGACCGTCAAGCTGTTCCGCTGACATCTAAGGAGTTTAAAGAAAGTGCTATTCTGGGGAAATTAACTCCGTTGGATTGGAGCGATATCCTCGATCTTATGGAAGAGTATCCAGACATCTATATAGTGACTGATACGAAGGAACAGAAACAGGAAGAACTATTAAGCAATATAGTGAAGGAAGCTAAAAAAAGACATAACCCTGATCTTTTCCAGCGAATCATTCCGCAGATTTATGACCAACCGATGTTGAAAACAGTACAAGGAGTTTATGACTTCCCATCGATCATTTATACATTATATGCTTCACAAGATACGGATGAAGAAGTCATTGATTTCGTGGAACAGAATAACATTACCGGCGTTACGATGCCAGAGAATCGCACAAATGAAGAGTTCATCTCTAAACTAAATGATGCAGGTGTGCTGACTTATGTACACACAATAAATAATATCGCTGATATGAAAAAGTATGAGAATATGGGCATCTATGGTTTTTATACGGATGATCTGTCAGAAATGGTTCTACAATCAGCGAGTACGAAAAAGTGGTATGTACTGGGTTCCAAATAGATATTATGCAAAATAAGATAATAAGTATGCCTACTCTCTCAGGAGTTTAGGCATATTTGCACGTGTTCATCGAACATAATAAAATGTTCGTATTCAATGCGAACAGATTGACACTACTCTCTTGCTGTCATAGACTAGATTTATAGCTTTATGAAGATTCGTGGAGGTATGAAAGTTGAAGGAAATGTTGAAGTCTTGGAGACATGTGTTTAAGCTTGATCCTGATCGTGAGATGGATGAACAGAGTTTGAATGCAGTATGTCTATCTGGTACGGATGCTATAATGGTAGGAGGCTCTACAGGAGTTACGTATGAGAATACGGTAGATCTATTATCACGTATACGACGGTATGAATTACCATGTGTACAGGAAGTATCTGATATGGAAGCTATCGTCCCAGGATTTGACCTCTACATGATTCCGATGGTGCTGAATAGTTCTGATCCTTCATGGATTGTAGGACATCAACAGCAGGCCATAGATCGGTATGGTTATATGATTCCTTGGGAGTTGCTTGTAACGGAAGGTTATATTGTAATGAACCCCGACTCCGCCGTTGCACGACTTACAGGAGCTAACGCAAATCTGGATACATCAGGAACGATTGCGTACGCGCAAGTGGCAGACAGGCTTATGTCGTTACCCATCGTGTATTTGGAATACAGCGGTACTTTTGGAGATATGGAGACCGTAAGGGCGGTTCATCATAAACTAACCAATGCGCAATTGATCTATGGCGGAGGAATTAAAGACCTAAATACGGCAAAACAAGCAGCCGCAGTTAGTGATACGATAGTGGTTGGTAACATTCTTTATGAGGATTTAGAACAAGCATTACAGACAGTACAGGCTGTGAGGAAATAATTGTAGTATTAACGGCTCTAAATGGCATTAAGCAATAATCAGTGTTTGTTAAAAACAATGGTTGATGCAATTGATCATAGCTTCGGTGCCGGAATTGTCTTGAAAAAACGTAGTGGTCGCCTACAGGTTTTCCGTAGGAAAGCTACTTCGGAAGCATATGCTTTGACATTGGATTTCTACCGCTGAGGGGTTTATATATTATCAAGAAATCTGAGGGCAACAGCGATCGTAAGGACAATCCGTCACCGTAGAGGGGCATCACACACAATTTTTTCATCACCACAATACAGATATTTGGAAGGAGCATGCACGCATGCAACCTATTGATATACATGAAGCAATCAAACGACTCAATCCACCGCAGCAAGAAGCAGTGAAAGCCACAGACAAGCCACTTTTAATTATGGCAGGAGCGGGGAGCGGAAAGACGCGGGTGTTAACACACCGGATCGCGTACCTTATTGCAGAACGTAAAGCTCCACCTTGGGCCATTTTGGCGATTACGTTTACGAACAAAGCAGCACGTGAAATGCAAGATCGTGTATCGAAGCTAGTAGGGAGAGAAGGACGAGATATTTGGGTATCTACCTTTCACTCGATGTGCGTTCGTATTTTGCGTAAAGATATTGAACGGATTGGATTCTCATCAAGTTTTTCTATTCTAGATTCCACAGATCAATTATCTGTTATCCGTAGTTGCATGAAAGAATTAAATATCGATACGAAGAAATTCGAACCTAAAGCCATCCAATCGATAGTTAGTGCGGCTAAGAACGAGTTGTTATTACCAGATCAATTTGAACAGAAGGCATCAGACTATTTCGAAGAACTAGCAGCTAAAGTATATAAAATGTATCAAAGACGACTGAAGTTCAATAACTCGCTAGATTTTGATGATCTTATTATGACAACGATTCAGTTGTTTAGAGAAGTGCCTGAAGTACTCGATTTTTATCAGAAAAAATTTCAATATATCCACGTTGACGAATATCAGGATACCAACCGTGCACAGTATATGTTATGTCGTATGTTGGCCGAAGGTCATAAGCGTATTTGTGTAGTAGGAGATAGTGATCAATCCATCTACCGCTGGCGTGGTGCAGATATCAGTAATATCTTGAATTTCGAGAAGGACTATCCTGAAGCACAGACGATTTTCTTGGAACAGAACTATCGATCAACTTCGAATATTCTGAACGCAGCGAATGAAGTCATTAATCTGAACACCGGCCGGAAACCGAAGAAGTTGTGGACCGACAAAGGAGAAGGCGCCAAGATTAAAGTATATCGTGCCAACTCGGAACATGATGAAGGATACTTTGTTACCTCAGAGATCAGTAAGAATGTGAAAGAAGGACAATCGTACCAGAATCATGCGATCCTTTATCGTACGAATGCACAGTCTCGTGTTATAGAAGAAATTCTAATCAAATCAGATATACCTTATCAGATTGTAGGCGGCATTAAGTTCTATGATCGTAAAGAAATTAAAGATCTTCTAGGATATTTAAAGCTATTATCAAATCCTGATGATGATATCAGTTTAACTAGAATTATTAATGTACCGAAGAGAGCAATTGGGGATACGACAGTAGCTAAGTTGGCAGCAGCAGCTTCAGAACGAGGTACTTCTATTTTCCGTGTGTTGCAATATGTGGACGATTTAGGTTTTGCAGGTCGGACCCGAGATGCGCTGGTAGGATTCTACGATATGATTGAGTCATTACATCGAATGGTAGATTTTTTATCGGTGACCGAATTAACAGAGAAGATTCTGGAGTTATCCAAATATCGTATAGAACTCGAAGCTGAGAAGACCATTGAGTCTCGTTCCCGCTTAGAGAATATTGATGAGTTCTTGTCTGTAACAATGGAATTTGAGAAGAATAATGAAGATAAGACGTTAGTCTCTTTTCTAACAGATCTGGCTTTGATTGCAGACATCGATAGTGTGAATGACGATCCAGAAGAACAAACGGATTCCGTTACCCTGATGACCATGCATAGTGCAAAAGGGTTGGAGTTCCCTGTTGTCTTCATCGTCGGAATGGAAGAAGGGGTATTCCCTCACAGTCGTGCATTCTCTGATAATGAAGAGTTGGAAGAAGAACGTCGCCTTGCTTATGTAGGGATTACACGTGCTGAGAAGCAGCTATTTCTCTCTTGCGCACAGATGCGTACCTTGTTTGGACGGACGACTGCGAATAAACCCTCTCGCTTTTTAGAGGAAATCCCGGATGAACTTAAAGAAGACACTGTGATGACACGGGATCGTGATCGATATCAGCGTGGAGGTACTAGTGGTGGCTCTTATGGAGGGCGTAGTTTAGGGAACGGTGGAGGAAGCAACTTTGGTCGTAGTGGATCGAACTCCTCTCTTAGTGGATCTACCGCTTCAGCATCATCTTCACAAAGTCGCGTGACTGTTACTACATCTATGAAGGCAAATACCGCTCCAGACGGAAGTGCCTCTGATCCAACTGCGCTCAAGGCAGGAGATAAGGTGTCCCATGGTAAATGGGGTGTCGGTGTAATTGTCTCTATAAAAGGTAGCGGGAATGATACGGAGTTACAGATTGCTTTTCCAGCACCTGTGGGTGTGAAACGCTTGTTAGCGGGATTTGCACCGATTACCAAGGTGGAGTAACAAGAGCACGAATTACAATTGAATGACGGAGGGATACGCCCGCATGGATTCGATGCATACCATGGAGCAGCTCGTAGCTGAGCTTAACAAGTATAATTATCATTACTATACAATGGACACACCTCTCGTAAGTGATAAGGAGTATGACGTTCTATATGATCAGTTGGTACAGTTAGAGAAGGACAGTGGCATGATACTTCCTGATTCACCAACACAGAGAGTAGGAGGAGAGCTACTCAAAGGCTTCGAGCCTCATCGTCATCTCTCACCGCTCTGGAGTCTGGATAAGGCTCAGAACATTGACCAACTTCGTAGTTGGAATAACCGGGTCATCAAACTAGTCACAGATTATAACAGCAAGAACCCTGACAAACCTTTGCCCAATCCATGTTACGCTGTTGAACTGAAGTTCGATGGATTGACGCTTAATCTGACTTATCAGGACGGAAGATTAGTTCAGGCAGCGACTCGTGGAAATGGCGTTGTGGGTGAAGGGATTCTTGCTCAGGTCAAGACGATCAAATCAGTGCCGCTTACGATTCCATTCTCAGAGGGAACGATTGAAGTTCAAGGTGAAGGTATTATGAATTTATCCGTCTTGAGCGATTATAATCTAACGGCGGCTGAGCCACTTAAGAATGCGCGTAATGCTGCAGCGGGGGCACTTCGTAACTTGAACCCGAAGGCAACGGCCTCTCGTCGATTAAGTGCCTATTTCTACAATGTAGGGTATAGCGACACCACTACGTTTGATAGCCATCAAGAAATGATGGACTACTTACACAAGAATCAATTTAAGGTCAATCCATTTATTACGTACTTCGAGAACTTCGATGATGTTACGGAAGAATTGGCGAAGATCGTAGAACGCCGTGCAGGTCTGGATTACCTTATTGATGGAGCAGTTATAAAAATTGTTGATATGGAAACAAGAGGTGTACTCGGATACACAGATAAATTCCCAAGATGGGCTGTTGCATATAAGTTTGAAGCCGAAGAGACGACTACGGTATTGCAATCTGTATCATGGGAAGTAGGTCGTACCGGTAAAATCACGCCAGTAGCTCGAGTAGAAGCAGTTGAACTTGCAGGAGTTACGGTGCAGAACTGTACGTTGAACAATATCGGAGATATTGAACGTAAGAACTTGAAGCATGCCTTAGGTGCTAGAGTGTTTATTCGCCGATCCAATGACGTTATTCCAGAGATTCTGGGTAAGGTAACCGAAGAGAGTGATGGGGAAGAGATTGTGTTCCCGACACATTGTCCTTCATGTGGGTTTCCATTGGAGCAGAAGGGTGCGCATCTATTCTGTCACAACAGCCTTGATTGTAAGCCACAATTAATTGGCCGAATTACTCATTTTGCCTCTCGTGATGCGATGGACATCGACACGTTTAGTGTTATGACTGCTGAACAACTGAACACGGAATTGGATGTACGCGAACCTGCAGACCTGTATACGTTGACCTTTGAAGATCTAGTTAAGTTAGATCGATTCGGGGAGAAAAAGGCGAATAATCTGCTGCAAGCCCTAGAGAAGAGCAAAGAACGTGACCTTGCTTCATTTCTTTATGCATTAGGTATCCCTAATACGGGTAAAGCGACAACCCGAATGTTGGCTGAACATTATCGTGAATTACAGGCGGTAATGGAAGCGACGGTTGAGGAATTAGTGGTATTACCGGACGTTGGCGGAATCGTAGCTGAGAGTATCGTGAACTTTTTTGCGGATCCTTTTATGCAAGCGGGGATTAATCGGATGCTCGCATTAGGCGTTCAAGCGAAAGCGCCTGAGGCACCACGAGTTATCAAAAGCGATTCATTCTTTAGTGGGAAGACGGTTGTATTAACAGGTACGCTACACCAGTTAACCAGGGATGAAGCCGCGGATAAGCTAGAAGCGTTGGGCGCAAAAGTTACAGGTAGTGTATCAGCTAAGACGGACCTCGTTATTGCTGGGGAGAAGGCAGGTAGTAAACTCGCCAAAGCCCAAAAGCTTGGTATTCATGTGATCGAAGATGAGGATGAGTTTATTCGCCTATTGGAGATATAGATATATAACAATGCAGTAGCCCTGAATGTTGAAGAGGCTACTGCATTTTTTTAGTATAAAAGAGTATTTAACAGTTCGCTGTCCTGATTAGTAATCATCTCCATAGAGATAGGTACTGTTTATTTGGGGATTACCATGTGGCGTTTAATAGGGTATTTTATTTGACCTAGATACCCAGGCATCTTTGTCATATCCTCGTTCTTCCCAGTAACCGGTGTAATCACCTTGGATTAATTCAATTCGGTTTAACCATTTCACAGACTTATATGCAAACATGCGGGGTACGATTAGGCGGACTGGACCTCCATAATCAGCAGGAATAACTTCACCGTCATGAAGAACAGCGACGAGTACATCATCCATTTGCGCTTGTGTTAGTGTTAGTGAATCGGTATATACCCCATCACCCGAGTAGAATTTAACGGTAGTTGCCTCTAATTTAATGCCAGCTTCTTTCAAAAAGGTTCTAAGTGGAATGCCCTCCCAAGTATTCTTATATACTGACCACCCCGTAACGCAATGGAAGTCACTTACTTGGACAGTACGACTTAACGCAACGAATTGTTCCCAATTCCAAGTCGAAGGATGATCAACTAAGCCATCTATCGTAAAAGACCAATTGCTGTTATTAAAAGTCGGGATTGGTGTAACTGTGTACACTCTGAAGTCACCTTGGGCTCCACCACCGATAGGAGGCAGTGAAGATACAGCAGGTTGTGGTGCAGGAACTAGATTGTTAGGGTTAGAGCTAAGAGCGTCTTTCATACTTTGACCAGCACCAAGACTGTGACTGACCCATTTGATAAAAGAAGGACCCAACGTCACGGCAACGCCAATGCCAACGATGGACTTAATAAATGCGCGACGAGTATATAAGGGTTGTGAGGAGCTGGGAATCTGAGTCTGTTGTTTGGATCCTGTTTTTACGCTTCTTTTCTCAGGTTACTTAAGCCATCGAGTGCGTGTGATGGAATGATAAATGATATACGGTAGTCCAATCCAAGTGAGTAGATCATGAACAAGAAGTGCAGAGTTCACCCAACTCGGATCGAATGCACGAATTTGCCACAGGATAATCCCTGAACCAATCCAACCTATTAGTAAAGTTAGAACAAATATTACGTTGAACTTTTGCCATGGCTTTCCTCGGAGTTGTCTCCAATGTTTCTTCACAAGTAGAAGGTAATATACGATGGGGATCAGGAGAACTAGGCCGACACCTACATGAAGCCATTTGAGCCATACGCGACCTTCGCCTAGGAATTCTCTCCAGAAGCTACTCGGTAGAATTAAACCGCTAAGAGCTAAAATAACTACAATCCATGCATTCCAATAATGAATAGAGGCTAGTTTCGGACCATAACCTTTAGTTGTTCTATTTAGCCACTCTTTCAATAGCGTTTCCCTCTTCTTTTTGAGTTGATTATACCTTTTTACAAGATGTTTTTGACATTGCTCCATTCTAATGAATAGAGACGAATTATAAAAAGATATGTTCACTCTTAGAAATGTAGAAAAAGAAGTTAAATAGTTTATGAAAAAAAGCTTGCATTATGTCGAATAACATGTTAAATTATTAAATGTCGCTTCAAGCAAACGACTTAACAAACTTCTAATCACCTGAAAAAAAGAGTTGACTTAGAAGAATGAAAATGATATGATTTAATTCCTGTGAAAAACATGAAGATGTTGATTACAGAGATTAATAAGTTCTTTGAAAACTGAACAAATGGATGATGTGAATTTTTTAAAATAAAGAACATTTATGTTCTTGTCAGTTTGTTTCAAAATGAGCATATCGCTCTTTCTAAATACCAATTTGGAGAGTTTGATCCTGGCTCAGGACGAACGCTGGCGGCGTGCCTAATACATGCAAGTCGAGCGGAGTTGTTTTGGAAGCTTGCTTCCAAAACGACTTAGCGGCGGACGGGTGAGTAACACGTAGGTAACCTGCCTGTAAGACTGGGATAACTACCGGAAACGGTAGCTAATACCGGATAATTTGTTTCCTCTCATGAGGAGACACTGAAAGGCGG
>NZ_JCAIUM010000031.1:0-40183 GCF_059445545.1 Paenibacillus sp. Y568 | reverse complement strand
AACGAGGAACTTATGATCTAGTACATTCTGTTAGAGGGAACGCGGAGTGCTGGGAAACTAGCACGCTCCGTGTGGAGCAGGGGAAAAGCTGGAGATCGCATCAAAGGCTTACCTATTGCTACCAGGCCTTTGTCTACGAATGTGATATATTCAATCCTCAGATGATAGAACAAGTATTATTATCACAAGTTCCGTAAATGGGAACCGTATTTTCTCAGGAGTTGGATTCTCTACTTACGCCTCAACCTAGGTAGCTCAAGTGGCATTTATGAAAATGGCCGCACTTGAACTTGCACAATATCGCATCCGTGTTATATATACGGTGCAGAATCACTACTTCGCGGATAAGATACAAGAAAAGAAAGTAGCAAAAAGGGTTGGTAGGCCAAGGTAATTCCTTGATCTGCCAACCCTTTTTTGTATATTTAAGATACATTTACTTTCTATGTTTTATTTCAACAAATAAAATTTCACTAACTGAAAATAGGTTTCATCCGATAATAAATAGATAGAATAAATAGATAGAATAAATAGATAGAAAGTTTAAAGGGGAGCAGATCATGCCGACACTATCTAAAAAAGTACGACATTTTCTACAAAATATAAAAATCACTCAGCAACTCATCACGATGCTAGTATTAATTATGCTAGTAAGTATTGTAGCAGCAGTCACTATC
This sequence comes from Paenibacillus sp. Y568, assembly GCF_059445545.1. Classification (NCBI taxonomy): domain Bacteria; kingdom Bacillati; phylum Bacillota; class Bacilli; order Caryophanales; family Paenibacillaceae; genus Paenibacillus; species Paenibacillus sp. Y568. The sequence continues at coordinate 39,506 of NZ_JCAIUM010000031.1, read as the reverse complement.
ATTACTCAGAATCGGACAGTTGCACGCGAGATTACCTCATTAGAATCCGCGTCTGAACAAGAACGAGAATTTCTTGCTGTCGTAGAAACGATGCAGCGGGATTTATTATGGATGGTTGATGTCTTAGAGACAGGAAATAGAGACTTTCTAGATCCTTTACAAGATGATATCCTTGCTCTTCCGAAACAATTGGAGACTTTAACTGTACACTTCAAAGCTTTCGATGAGTCGTTGAATCTGACAGATGCTAAATTTTCAAATTATATTAAGATTCTAAATAGCGTATATACGACGCTTGAGGAGGCACACCCTCAGATCACAATAGAGCAATCAGCTATGTCTAAAAGCTTATTAAAGCAGCATCTGTTGAATACCTACACATCTGTACTGTCTGAGAGTAGAACCATGTTGAATGCCAAATTTACAGGTGTCATCAAAGAGATTCAGGCCAATCTAAGTACCAATGTGGCCCAAGCCAATTTGGCCATGTATCTTGACAGCTTCCTCCTAATTGTTCTCCCATTTTTGATGATTATGAGCTTTCTTACTAAAGTTCGTTCGGGATTAGCAGGGATTATGAAACGAATAGCTTCCTATCAGAAAGGCGACTTTACCTATGTTAGCACTTTAGACCGTGGAGATGAGTTCGGAATGATTGACCAGACACTTTCTGTCATGGGTGCTAATCTTCAGAATACCATTCAATCTACGATCGATGTTAGCAACAATGTGTTGGAACAATCCCAACGTATGGAGAACATTGCACAAGATAATAAGAACGCTTCTCTTTCCGTAAGAATGGAGATTGAAAGTAGCATTCAAGGACTCTCCTCTCAACTTAATGAGACAACATCGATATCCGCTGTCACGGAGCAAGTATCTGCTAGTTCACAGCAAATCACAGCATCTAGTGAATATATTAATAGCAACATGCAGAACATGAAGGTATCTTCGCAATTAGGGTTAGGTCGTATGAATGAAGTCGTTGAATTAGTGGATCGAACTGGCCTAGAGTTCGATCAGTTAATGACCGTATTTGATACAATGACAGAGAGATATAATCATATTGAACAGACGCTTACCGGTATTCGAGATATGAATACACAGACAAGTCTATTATCTCTGAATGCATCGATAGAAGCAGCTAGAGCTGGTGAGCATGGGAGAGGTTTCGCTGTTGTAGCTGATGAGATCCGCAAACTATCCGAGAATACGAAATCACTATCAGAGGAAATTAATAAAGACTTAGTACTTATACACTCGAATATGAATTCATGCGGTCAAAGTCTGGGAGCCTTCTCACAGGTTATCCGGGAGACTAAGGCGATTTCCGAAGAATCTAGCACCACATTCCATGAACTAGAGTCCCAAAGTTCCACTCTGGCTGACCAAGTTAGCGAAATAACCGTCGCGATTGCTGAGATTTCCAGCAGTATGAATCATATTGTCTCTTCAGTAGAACTATTATCTACCTCTTCTTCTGAAGTCAACACGCGTATGGAACATGTTAATGATATATCCCAAGATCAGAATCAAATTTCGGAGCAATTAGTTGAATTGACCCAGACATTAAAGGATGCTTCTAATCACTTGAAAGAAAATACCTCTGCATTTACAGTATAACCAAGTAAAAACGGCATTTAAATAAATAGAACCGGCCAATGCGCAAGTATGCTGCGTTAAGAGGGAGGCCGGTTCTTTTTTTTCTAAACTTCTAGCTGTAATACTTCTAACCCTATGCTTCTACTTTCCGGTCTATGAGCTTCACCATAATGTATAAGAAGGCTAAAGAGCATCCTAACTCAAAGACGAATGTACCTATAAATTCCCATGAGAAATATACGGGACTATAATTAACCTGTGTTGATATCCCATTCACTACAGCATCAGATTCACCTAATAATATTCGAAACATTCCCCACCCAGCTTCTCCAAAGAGGCGATTCTCTATCCAAGCTAGCCCATTCTTGATTAGGAAAAAGGCCACAATTCCGATCCAAAAGCTACCCTTATTACGAATACTAGTAGTAATGGTCACCGCTAAGAAGATAACAATTACAACATAAACAAACATCCAGAACACACTTAATACTGACATGATCGCATCCGTAGGATATAATCTAAATAGTTCCTTAATTGCTTCTAGATTACCTACAGTCGATAGAAATGCGAAGCCATGAATGGTAAAAACAAGACTCAATATCAACATACATATACCACCCATGATAATCGGTGAAAGAATAGATTTTAACGTATGAACCGGTAATAACTTGCGATGATAAGCTTTGAGATTATAACTATAGGTACGAATTGTCGTTGTAAACAGAATAACGCCAGCGATAACATAAGCTAGAGCACTTAATACTAGTTTTATTTCCGTATTATTAATAAACAACATCATCGATATCTGTGCAAGGATTAGAACCGCCCCAATACCTAATAGCCTAGCTCCATTACGTTTGAAGTCATACTTCAACAATTTCATCATTCTGCATACACCTCTTTAAACATGTCATCAACACTTTTACCATATTTAATCCGTATATTCTCTACCTCTTCATGCATAACAATCTCTCCTTCACGGATAAAGACGACTTCATCAAAGATCCGTTCAATATCACGCACAAGATGTGTAGAGATCATAATGCTACTGTCTTCATTGTAGAACTCTACAATCGCATCTAAGATCTTGCCACGAGCGACCGGATCTACGCCACCAATGGGTTCATCGAGTAAGAATAGCCGTGCATTACGTGATAATGCCAACGTGAGTTGTAGACGTTCACTCATCCCCTTCGATAATACGCTAACACGATCACTTTCGTTCAACTTCATGAATTGCAGCATTTCCCGAGCTTTTGAACTATCGAAATCGGCATAGAAATCTTGAAAGTAAGCAATTGCATCTCGTACTTTCATCCACGACTCCGTCAAAGGTCGGTCTGGCATGAAAGATACTAATTCTTTACTCTTCAATCCTACAGGCATCCCCGCAACCGTTACTGTTCCTTTCGTTGGCTGCAACAACCCAGAGACCATCTTCATCAACGTACTCTTACCACTGCCATTACTTCCAAGAAGACCTACGATCTTCCCAGGTCCGATTTCAAGAGATACATCATCTAATGCACGCTTAGAACCATAATATTTAGTAACACCGTTCATTTGCAATAAGTTACTACTCACGATGATTTGCTCCTCTCTCTTGATTTGCCGTGGGGGCTTCCGTTATCGCCTCAGTTACAATAGTTACAATATCTTGCTCTGCAAATCCAAGCTCCTGCATACCGTGTATAAATCGATCTAATAACTCGCCCGCCATTTCTTTCTTAATCGCCATAATTTTGGACTCCTCGCTTGTTACGTATCTTCCGAGACCACGTCTCGTCTCAACAATCTCTTCACGCTCTAGTTCCTGAAAGGTGCGTTGAATCGTATTCGGGTTAATCTGTAATTCAGCTGCTAATTCACGAACCGAAAATATTTTGTCTCCTGCCTTCAATGTGCCTGTTACAATCTGTCTCTTGATGTAATTCATGATCTGTAAATAAATCGGCATATTATTATCAAATTCAATACTCACAATTGGCGTATCTCCTTTCATTTATGTTGTATCACTGTTATAGCTAAATAGTACACTATGAATGCAGTGTTGTAAAGTCCCTTTTTTCCTAATTCAGGGATTTCACTAATTTATTAATAAAAGTAATCCTCATCGCCAAACAGCCAATGATGTCGTTCAGTTCAGCAGTCAAATAAGAATACAATCATCAACTATATTCTAAGTATTTCGCTTATAATAGCCACATGTTATAATGGCTCTGTATTTGCGAATATTTGTTCCACCATTGTAGAAATGATAAGAACTAGGGAGAAGATTAGACTTGGAAACAAAGCTCAAACAACCGACGCAAGAAGTCGTAGATGTCTGCCTGCTAGCAGGCAAGATTATGCTCCAAAGCGGAGCAGAGACCTATCGAGTAGAAGATACTATGGCTCGTATTGCATCCTCTTCGGGGTTCCCCAACTCGCATAGTTATGTAACACCAACTGGAATCTTATTTCAAGCAGATAGTGATGAATCTGCAAAGATGGCTCGAATCGTGGAAAGAACCACTGATCTTCATAAAGTAATGGCTGTGAATGGTGTCTCAAGACAACTCAGTACCGGCGAGATTACTATTTCTGAAGCGAAGCCTCTTCTTCTCCAGATCGATGCAGAACCTCATGCTTTCTCGATATGGTATCGCATTATTGCAGCAGCGATAGCAAGTGGTTGTTTTACAATTATGTATCAAGGTGTATGGCTCGATTTCATTCCAGGAATTATTTGTGGGGGAATAGGGTATTCTGCATTTGTCTATTTGCATCGTTTAGTAAAGGTTAAATTTTTTGCAGAACTAATGGCGTCTTTCCTTATTGGAGTTGTAGCATTCTTTTTAACTTCTAAAGGATTTGGACAAACAATAGATCGAATTATTATAGGTTCCGTCATGCCGCTTGTGCCTGGTCTACTCATTACGAATGCAGTACGTGATTTAATGGCGGGACATCTTGTATCAGGGATATCCAGAGGAGCAGAAGCATTTCTAACCGCTTTTGCAATTGGTACCGGTATTGCAGTTGTTTTCACCATTTTTTAAATTGAAAGAGGTCATTCTATGATTGAACAATTAGTAACATGTTTTATTGGTATCGCAGCCTTTTCCATGCTCTTTAATGCCCCGAAGCGCTCGCTAATCCAGTGTGGTTTAGTGGGTATGATCAGTTGGATGGCTTATATTATCCTTCTTGAACATGTAGACTCCATCCTTGCTACGCTTGTTGCTACCTTCATCGTTGGGGTCATTAGTCAATTATTTGCTAAATATTATAAAATGCCAGTCATTATATTTAGTGTATCTGGTATTATGCCCTTGGTTCCCGGTGGACTAGCCTATGATGCGATGCGTAGATTTGTACAAAATGATTATAATGAAGCGATTCACTTCGCCGTTCAAGCCTTCATGCTCTCGGGTTCGATTGCCATTGGATTGGTTCTATCCGAAGTATTGAATCAAACCATACGTAAGAATAAACCCGTAGCCTGAAAGAAACAGATGTCTCTAGTAGATATCTGTTTTTTTATTGTCATTATTTTAGCTACATTTCTATTGACTTCGACAATGATAATCATTATCATTATTCTAGTATCAGAAATAGGGATATCTTCACTTTCCTTCATATCTACATATTCAATTAAATATATAAAAGGCGGGGTACAAGAATGTTAAAGAAAAGTATTTTACCAAAAGGGAAACTTGGATTAGTTCTGATGAGTACGTTAATTGCTGCTATCATGTTGACGGCTTGTGGAGGTAATAATGAAGCAACAACGAATGTAACTCCACCAGCTACTACAGAAGATACTACACCGAAAAGTAGTGAGCCTGTAACTCCAGTTGAGAAAACAGTAACCGATGCTATGGGACATACCGTAGTTATTCCAGCTAACCCACAACGAATTATTGGTTCCTATCTTGAAGATCATCTGGTGACGCTTGGAGTTACTCCTGTAGCTCAATGGTCCGTAGCTAACGGGATACAGGATTATCTAGCGACTGGGTTAAAGGATGTTCCTACCATTAGCTACGATTTACCTCCTGAATCCGTTGCAAGCTTCACACCTGATCTTATCATCATTAAAGATGAGTCTTCCGTGCAGAATGGTTTGTATGATCAATATGCCAAAATAGCTCCTACATACGTTGTAGGAACCGAAGTTGCTGCCGATTGGAAGAAAACACTCACTACCATCGCTGATATTCTAGGCAAGTCTGAAATAGCTGAGCAATCCATTAAAGATTATGATCAAAAGGTAGCCGATACCAAAGCAAAACTTAGTGAATCTGTCGATCAAGAATCTGCTGCTATTCTATGGCTGACTGGAAAACAATTCTTCTTAGTGGATGAAACATTATCTAGTGCTAGTGTCTTGTATGCTGACTTGGGTATGAGTCCTCCTAATTTAGTAACGGAGATCCCTCAAGCTAGCAAAGCAACTTGGAATCCTATCTCGCTTGAGAAGCTTGCGAAGTTAGATGCAGATCATATCTTCCTTCTTAACAGTGATAAAGGGCAAGCAGATGATACGACAAAGAGTTCCATCTGGACGAATCTCCCTGCTGTAAAAGCTGGTCATATCTATGAGTTAGATTCCAAGAGTAGCTGGTTATACAGCGGTTATCTCGCTGGCAAACAAGTCATGGATGATACCTTAAAATTCCTTACGAAATAATATAATTAAATATATCCTACACAATTAAAGGAGCTATCTCCCAAGTAGATTAATCTACTTGAGAAATAGCTCCTTTTTGTGATAGCTTCTACTGTTTAGATAACATATATAGAAAATACGGGGCCCCGATCACCGCCACCACAACGCCAGCTGGAATCTCTATCGGTTGTAGTATGGCTCTTCCTAACGTATCCGCAAGAATAAGCATGAAGGCACCCACTAAGGCAGAAGCAGGTAATAAATACTTATGCTGTGGGCCAATAATACGCCGGGCAAGATGCGGACCGATTAACCCAACAAAGGCGATGCCTCCACTAACGGATACACACGAAGCTGCTAATGCCACGGCCACAGCGAGTAGCTTAAGACGTTCTTTCTCAACAGGTACACCTAGACCAACAGCAAGCTTGTCACCCAGATTTAGAACATCTAACACTCTAGCCTTATAGAACACATAAGGAAGAAGAATAATGAGCCACGGCAACAATACCAGGACGAACTCCCAACTACTTCCCCATATTCTTCCTACCAGCCAGACCGCAATCATATCGTAATTGTTGTTGCTAAGTCGAAGCGACAACATCGTTAGAAGAGCACTAAGACCTGCTGAAACGGCAAGACCCACTAGAACGAGGCGAACGGGAATCAGACCGTCCTTTTTACTATAAGCTAAGACATAAATAATTGTCCCCGTAATACTTGCACCAATGAAGGCTGCAACCGGCATCCAAAATGTCACTTGGACATTAATCGGGAAGAAAGAGATAAATATAACTACAGCTAATCCAGCTCCCATTGTAATACCGAGTAGTCCCGGATCAGCTAATGGGTTACGGGTTACCCCTTGCAGTATACAACCCGATACAGCAAGACCCGCTCCTACTAGAATTGAAATAATGATCCTTGGGAGCCTGAATTCGAATAAGATTAACTCCTGATAATCTGTCCCCGTTCCAAAGACGGTATGTAACACATCAAGCGGTGATAATTTAGATACACCCGTATTCATACTAATGATAAAAGTAATCACAATGAGAATGGCGAGTACGAGCATTGTCATTAAACGGTGTTTCTTCTTCTTCACTTCTTGTGACTGCATGAACTTATGCATACTCATGAGAGATTCCTCCCTTCCTTTCGTGCCACATAAAGAAAGAACGGAACACCAATCATCGCGAATATAGCTCCAATAGGAGATTCGAATGGAGCATTAATCATTCTTGCACCTATATCAGCGATCGTTATGAGTAGTCCTCCAACAACCGCTGAACACGGAATAATCCATCGATAATCCACACCTACCATGAATCGTACTAAGTGGGGAACCACCAATCCTACAAAGGCGATCGGCCCAGCAACGGATACAGATACTCCAGCTAAGATAAGAACGATAAGCGCTCCTAATATTTTAACTAACGTCATTCGTTGTCCTAGACCTTTAGCAACGTCATCTCCTAGGCTTAATATGGTAATAGAACGAGATAGAAGAAGCGCTCCGATCAATCCAAGAATAATCCATGGCGTCATCATTTCTAAATGTGACCACTTCACACCAACCATTCCCCCAGAGAACCAGAAGGCTAGATCCTGACTCAATTTTGAAAAAATAGCTATACCTTCACTAAGAGCAGTGAACAATGCACTAACTGCAGCTCCAGCAAGTACTAAGCGTACTGGTGTCATTTTTTTTCGCGATAGAGCTCCTATACCATAGACTAGCACCACACTCATAGTTGCTCCAACGAAAGATAACAAGATCGTCCAATTGAAAGAAATTCCCGGAAAAAAGGCAAAACAAACGGACACCATAAAAATAGCACCTGCATTCAGACCTAGAAGTCCCGAATCTGCCATAGGGTTCCTCGTCATTCCTTGCATCATAGCCCCCGCAACGGCAAATCCAGCTCCAACTAAGACGTCTGCCAAGGCCCTTGGAATACGTAATTCATGAATAATCGTGTGATCTGAATTACTCGAATTGTAATGAAAGATAGCCTCCCATACCGTATGAAGCGGAATCGTGACTGCACCCACCGAAATCGATAGTAACAATCCTAGAATCAGAACAATTATGCCTGCTATGAGCACGAAGGTTGCCATTCTAGGGCGTGTACGAATGGGTGTGTTTGAAGATTGTTTCTTTTCAGTTATAGATTTTGACATACTGTTTCCCTCTTCTATCTATATATAGCTTTAGTATTAATGCATTTCAATATTGATAATGATTATCACTAAACAGTGTATCAGTTGATTATCCTAGTGTCCATGTTTAATATGAATCACTACCTTTTTACATCCAATTAATCAAAAATATAGGGTCTAGCCAAAATGAAAATAGAACGTATAATAGAATGAGATTCAATTCTAAGGAGGAACATCATCATGTCAACAAGTAAAGCCAAAAAAATAAGACAGAAACTCGAGAAACAAGGTAAAGTCAATCCAGAGTTACTACGAGGATCTTGGCTAGGTGTCAATCCCACCGTCAAGATCATGCCTACGCTACAACAGAGACGTACACAACTTCAACATAAACACAAAAGGAATCCAGCTCATGACAGCAGCGATTCCTTTTGTATTTATTTTATCAATATCCGAGAAATCTCTTCGTAACAATCCACAGTATAATGAGGAACATGTTCTGATTCTGGTTGAATATGCCTATGGTTAAACCAGATCATCGTCCACCCTGCATTTAATGCTCCCATGACATCATTACGCCAAGAATCTCCGATATAATAACATCGATTAGCCGTCGTACCTGTGACCTTATTCACATGATCAAATAATCTTGCATCTGGCTTATCAATACCCACACCGCCTGATACGAAAATATGATCCGCTGCTATGATGTTTTCAAGAGATAATGATCGTATTTTGGCCATCTGATGCTCTTGTGGTCCATTCGTGATTAATCCCACTACAACACCATCCGCCTGCAAACGTTTAATTAATTCAACGGCCCCAGCAAAAGGTTTAATCTCAAACTGCTTCCCTAAATACTGCGCCTGTATATTCTCTGCTTGTTCACGACTAATTGAAATACCAAACTCTTCAAGTGCGAGGATATAACGCCTTCTCCTCATTTCTGCCATAACATCCATACCTTGTTCAGTATTGACTTCCCTATTCTGCTCCGTTAAGAGATCACTGTAATATCTTACCCGATGGTACACAGCTTCATATGGGAAATCATCGTCTAACACAAGCTCATGTTGTAATGCATATCGAAGCGGATCCAAATGATCATATATTGTATCATCCACATCGAAAAAGACCCCTATAGGCAAGTTTTCTCGTTCCATAATAACTATTCCTCCTTACACACATATATAATCAATCCAATCTGTTTACCTTGATGTTCAACCTGCACTCTGTCAATCATCCCTCTTCTGTATCTCATATACGCCCATAACAACCACTACTAGTTCATAACTATCTAAATCCTTAGACTCATTTAGCAACCGAAAGGCTCCTGTTTGTAACCAACTATTTATTTTAGCAAAAGAAGCTACGGTCCCGCCATAACTATTCTGTATACTATATTCTTTCGAGAATGCGGGCGATGTAATCTCAAATACTCCACGATTTCCTGCATCATATTCATACTTTTTCTCAAGGAAACTCATTCGTCTTCGTAATACACCTAACTGCCCTTCTCTTTCATCGGATACGATCCATCTATTTGAGAATAAACGGAACTTTCCAGTACACACAATCTGTCCTTTATATCCAAATACGTCAAGAGAAGAACCAAAGGCAGATTTCAAGTCCATACTGCCTACTACGTCTCCATCATGATTCATGATATCTGAGATCCCTGAATTGAAAAAATTATCTTTAAAATATAATTCCATGGTTGATCGCTCCTTTGATTAGAATGGTTGGTTTGTAATCAATGAGAACACCACCTGAATTTAATATCTTTATTATACGAAAAAGAGACATCTTTCGCACAAATAGATTGTGAAAAAGATGTCTTGAAACCAAAATCCATACTTGCAGAAAACTTAGAATACTATATCGACGTAGCGAAGATGACGGAATTGTCCTGAAGAAGCGTTAGTGTTCGCCTACAAGCTTTCCATAGGAATGCTACTTCGAAAGTATAGGCTTGCCCGCTGATTCCAACCGCTTCAAGCGATATCCAATCAAGAAATCAGATGTAACAGCGATCGTAAGGCTATTCCGTCATCGTAGCGGCATCCTACACATTATGCGGGCTTTTTCAGTGGCCACAATCTAACATGTAGGCTCTTTCCAAATACCATTTGAAATTGAAGGACTTGGGCCTCCTACTTCGATAGAGAAAATTTAGATCAATCTATTTAGATGAGTCAATAAGCTTGAAATCATCATAGTGAAAAGCTGGAGCAACAACACAAGTCACAAACGCAGGCTCATCTCCGATTGCCACAGAGGTCTGCCATACATTAGCGGGTACTAATGCCTGAGGAACTTGCCCATTCTCAATATCCATACCCAGGATGATCTTCTCTCCCGCTTCAGGGTTCTCAGCCGTTCCACCTAGTGTCAATTCGATCGGACCGCCAGAATGGTACAACCACAATTCATCGGATAATACGACATGCCATGCGGAGACTTCACCCGGGTGGAGTAAGAAGTAGATAGAACTCGCAGCAGCGCGAGCACCAGAGTATTGCGGACCTAATACATCCTTAGGAATTTCATACGATGCTTTCCATAATTCCTTGCACCAACCACCTTCTACATGTGGTTCTAAGTTCAATAATTTTACTAGTGGAGACTGAGGTTGTGTCATTGTTTCTCTCCCATTTCATTTAGATTTGTATGTCATTGTATTCATCTTACTATAGAGTATCCCATCTTGCCCATAATTCCCTTGGATTTAATTCATAGATTTCATTCTCCCTATACATGAATTGATGCATAATAAATTCTCTCCGAATCGTGGCAAAATCTTCATGAGCATGTTTGATGAAGTTATTAATTTCCTTCTCTGTGTACTTTCTACCGCTTTCCAATTGACTGACTAAGTGTTCTAGAATAATCAATTTCTTCTTAAGTTGAGCGGGTATCTGTTTTAATTTCCCTTCCACCGTAAAAAAGTTATTTATAACCGATTCTTGTAATTTCTTTTGTAAATCGTTCATAGGTTCTCTTACTCCTTTCTCAACAGAAGTACCTGTATTTCTGTAGATCAAATCTACGATGGCAGTTGCATGATTGTGAATAAAATAGTCATTTAATGAAAAATAGATCGTGTTTTTGTCACGTCGCTCATTGATCAGACTTGCTTCACGTAACTTTGTCGCGTGATGAGTAATGGTAGCGGGAGTAACATGAAGTTTCTCAGCTAATACCTGTCCATTACGCTCGCCATCAGCAAGAATGATCAGAATCTTAATCCTTGTTGCATCGGCTAGCGCTTTATGATAGGCGACGATCTTATCAAGTTGCATAGATTAACCTCTTCCCAACTAATTTAATGATTATCTAATTAGATGTATGTTAAATTACATAATATTTACATTGTCCATTGTTGTCAACTTAAATAACCAGAAGATCGTTCATCTTCTGGTTTGTTAGTTTATTAAGGTCACTTTTAATGCTGTATAACAAACTCGTCCAACTTCTCTCCATCTACATCATAAGCTTGAAAAGTTAAGGTATGGTCTTGAATGGTAACACCCGCGAACATCTGCTTCATATTTTGAAAATGGACCTGATGATAGAATTGATCATCTTTCTTCTCATTGAACTTCTGTCCCGCGGTGTTCGTAACGACATATACCGTACCTTCACGATTATTCACGATATTCCCACCATTACCAACTATTTCTCCATCTCTTAGAGGGAACGATCGGGCATATTCATGATTATGGCCCTGCAATACAAGATCAACCGCGTATTTATCGAAGACAGTTACCCAGTCCTCAATTTTACCGTATGTGTTACCTCCATAAGCTCCTCTATGAAGAGCTACAATCTTCCAAGGTTTATCCGTATTTGCAAGATCCTTCTCTAACCACTTAGTTTGTTTTTTAACGTTAGACTCTGTATTTAAGACGATAACATGCACAGATCCATAATCGAAAGAATACGTTGTTCCTTCTGTTGAACTCTCCACTCCATTATCCGGTAGGTTGAAATGCGATATATATCTGTCTGCTACACCGTCCACTTCATCATGATTTCCAGTAACAGGCATGAAAGGTACTTGTGTCAACCAGTTTGCAGATTTACTAAAAAAATGATCCCATGCCAATTCATCCTCAGGTTCTTCTGTCAGATCACCATTATGTACGATGAACTGTGCCTTAGGAAATTGCTCGAATGCTTTATTTAATGTTCTACCCCATATTTCAAAATCTGCTTCTGTTACACCTTGCGAATCGGTCACATTAATGAAAGTAAATTCATCCATATTCTCAGATTCGGTTGTGAATCCTGCGGGTGTACTCCATTCCTTATCCTTACCACTGCCTACACGATACGTATACGTTGTTCCTGGTTCAAGCCCTATGGCTTCAGCTTTATGAACACCTTGTTCCTTAGATTTTTCAACATCCATTGTTGAAGACGTTCCGTTAACCGTAATTACATCTTGTCCATCAAAGTTCATATCTGCACCCTTAACTAGCTGTAAGACGGTTGCCACATTAGTGCCTTCTGTATACCAAGTAAATGCCCGAGTCGTTAGCGCAGAGTGTTTCATTGTCGTAACTAAGGACTTCGGCTTCTCAGACTGTCCTGTCTTCAACCATTCTGTTGCGACTACTATAATCAAAATAATAAGAACGATCAATCCGAACCAGATGAACTCTTTCCGCAAATTCATTGTATTCCTCCATTCCAATCATGATTAGCTATGCTAATTGCCTATAACGATACCGCTCCAGGACTTAAGAAGTCAATTCAGCTAGAAAGTCTACTATTTTGTTAAGACAATCTAAAATTTTCAGTTTACATTCAGTTTACACTCAGAGAAAAATCAGGTTAAGAAGATACAATATATATTCAAAGCCAACGAAGAGAAGAGGTGTTATATGTTTTATGAATCTAAAATTTAGAAATGAACTCAAGTTTTTCATCAACCAACATCAGTATCAGATTATTCGTCAACGACTACAAAACTTGATGGAACAAGATAAGAATGTTGGACCTACCGGGGAATATGCTATTCGGAGCCTGTACTTTGATGATGTTAGCAACACAGCTCTACATGAGAAACTGGGCGGAGTAAGAGACCGCGCAAAGTACCGAATTCGTATTTACAATAAAGATGATAAGGTTATTCATTTCGAGAAAAAAATCAAATTTAGAGATTATATCGCTAAATTAAAAGAACCAATAACTAGAGATGTCGCCGATGAATTGATAGCTGGCAATTATCATGTGCTAAGTCATTCTACCCAACCGCTTCTCACTGAGTTACATGATGAAATGAAGAATAACTTACTGCGTGCCAAGGTTATTGTGGATTATGTTCGGGAGCCCTATGTATGCCCAAATGGAAATGTTCGCATTACATTTGATAAAGAACTTCGAACTGGACTTCATTCCGTCGATATGTTTGATTCAAACTTACATTGTGTAAGTGCGATTGATAACAATTTGATTATATTCGAAGTGAAATACGATGAATACATTCCGGAATATATCAGAATCGCTTTACAGCTTGAAGGTTTAACTAGACAATCAGCTTCGAAATATGTCATGTGTCGTAAATTTTTAAAAATGAATTCTTGGGAGGATTATTAAATATGAGTGCTACAACAACTGCGGCAGCCGCTACACCAGCGACGGATGCATCAACTAATTTTACAGATATTATAAAAAACTCGGTGACAGAGAACTTTGTATCCGACATTAGTATTTCCAAAATAATTATTACTATGGCGATTTCATTCGTAATTGGATTCTTTATCTATCTTCTTTATAAACGAGTATTCAGTGGTGTTCTATATTCCAAAAGTTTCAACGTCTCTCTGATCGGAATGACGATGGTAACCTCGATGGTCATCATAGCTATTAATTCTAATTTAGTATTATCACTCGGTATGGTTGGGGCACTCTCCATTGTCCGTTTCAGAACACCTATCAAAGACCCAACTGATCTAATCTTCTTATTCTGGGCAGCTGCTGCAGGTATCGTATCTGGTGCTGGATTCTTTACTCTAGCCGCAATTGGTTCCATTATTGTGGGACTAGTTATGTTCTTCTTTATCAAAAGTTCATCAGTTGAAACTCCTTATTTACTAGTAGTGAACTGTGACGGAGATTCAAGTGAGCTTGAGGTTCATAAGAAACTAAATACATCCGTTAAACGATTTAATGTGAAACAAAAAACGGTAACGAATGGCAATATTGAAATTACATTAGAAATTCGCCTGAATGACAAAGAGGGTAGTTTTGTTAATGAACTTTCTAGTATTGGCGGAGTTAAGAATGCCGTCCTTATTAGCTACAGCGGCGACTATGTATCTTAATGATGGGAAGGTGTTTATAAGATGAAAGCAAAAATGATGAAGCTTCTTCTATGCATCTGTTCCATCGTCACCATTATAGCCATGGTAGGATGTGAGGCTACTCAATCTACTACAACTAGTTCTGAGGTATCAAGTACTACTGAAACATCGAAGACCTCGAAGACGGATGAAGAAATAGCTACGAAAGTATTTCCTAAGGATAAAGTAGTAGATGTGAAAATCACGATTGATAAAGACGACTTTCAAAGTATGATGGATAACGCTTCTGCCGAAGAAATTAAAACCGCATCTGTCGATTACAACGGCATGCATTATGACAATGTAGGTGTTCGAACGAAAGGAAATCTAAGTTTACGCAGTGTAGTCAGTATGGATGATTCAGATCGATATAGCTTAAAGCTTTCATTTGACGAGTATTTATCCAGCCAGACTCTCTTAGGGATCAGCAAAATAAACTTAAATAACGGCTACAGTGACGCAGCTTATATGAGAGAATTCCTAACCTATGAACTTGCAGATCAAATGGGACTTCCTACGCCTGGGTTTTCGTTTGTGAATGTCTATGTGAATAATGAATTATATGGATTCTATCTCGCTGTTCAACAAGTAGATGATCAGTATCTTGAGTCGAACTTTGGAAACTCCTATGGAGCTTTATACAAAGGAGAAATGACAGGCACGGGTAGCGACCTTCAATGGATTGATGACAAAATTTCGTCCTACACTGGACTCGCTCAGAAGTCCGAAAAATCCAACGATGATATTCTTATTGATATGTTGGACGAGTTGAATAACGGTACAGATTATGCCAAATATTTGGATGTAGAAGAAGTTCTAAAATACATTGCTCTTCAAGTGCTGACGAACAATACTGACAGCTACATTGGAGGAAATAAACAGAACTATTATTTGTATGAAGATGATGGTGTATTCTCTATTCTCCCATGGGACTATAATATGGCGTTTGGAGGATTAGGAGCAAGCTCGAATCTATTAATCGATGAACCAACGCAAGGAACACTGGCTGAAAGACCTCTTGTTGCCAAACTTCTTGCGGTCGAAGAGTACAAAGAAATGTATCACAATATTATTCAGAACTCGACAGAAGGTTACTTGTCCTCCGCCACATTTAAGCAACGGGTTGAGGAAGTATCTGCTATGATTTCTCCCTACGTGAAGGAAGATCCAAGTTCCTTCTATACGTACGAAGAATATCAAGCTGGAGTATCTAAGCTCCTAACCATCAATGACACGCAAGTTAGCCATATTGATCAACAACTTGCTGACACCATTGCATCCTCAGGCGATGGATCAGGAAGCGGTGGCGGCATGGGTCGTGGTGGTATGGGCGGCGACATGCGCGGTGGTGGCGGTGGCGATATACCAGCTATGGCTGGCGGCAATAAAAAAGCCAGTTCTACTGAAGTAACCGCCCAAGCGGGACAGACTCCTCCTACTGGTGGGCAGAATGCTCAAGCAGGACAGACTCCTCCTACTGGTGGGCAGAATGCTCAAGCGGGACAGACTCCTCCTATTGGTGGGCAGAATGCTCAAGCGGGACAGACTCCTCCTACTGAGGGGCAGGATGCTCAAGCGGGACAGACTCCTCCTACTGAGGGGCAGAATGCTCAAGCCGGACAGACTCCTCCTATCGAGGGGCAAAATGCTCAAGCGGGGCAAACTCCCCCTACTGATGAGCAGGATGCTCAAACTGGAAATCTTACGGCAACCGAAATTTTAGCCAACATTCCAGAGGATATGCAAGCGATGATCCCGGAAGATGTACTAGCCTCTTTAAAAGAAGGCGTTATTCCCGAAGATATGCCTGACTTTATGGGAATGGGTGGAGGCATGGGTGGTGAAAGACCTGATGGAGTTGGTGGTGGACGTGGTGGTATGGGCGGTGGTCCTGGTGGTATGGGTGGAGGCTTTGGTGGCTTCGGCGAACAAAGTACTCAGCCACAAGGTACTGTTAAAGAAGCTATCACTGTTGGTATTACACTTGTTATTCTTCTCCTTGCAGGTGCATTTATTACCTTATATAAACGTAAGAGACTCTAACTATGAACAAGAAACAAGCCCCACCGATTCTATAATGAACCGGGGGGCTAGTTCTCTTTTCCATTTAAATTACAATCCTTACTTCTGTTCATCTTAACTCATCCATGTTCTTAACTCATTCATCATTCCACTTTGGTGTATTATTCCGAACTCTTACTTACAAATATATCGTTAACAAGCTGTACGAAATCCAACTCGTCGAGACTATTTACTCTGTGATACCCAGAATCAAACTCCATTAACCGAGTTATTTCATTTGGGGTAACCACACAATGCATACCAGCAGCCCTAGCGGCTTTTGCGCCATTCAGCGAATCCTCTATTGCAATTGCTTCGTCCGGTTTAACTTGTAGACATTCCAACGCCTGTATATATAATTCAGGATCCGGCTTCACATGGGTTACATGATCAGAAGTCCGAATACATTCGAAATATTCTCGAATATGTAATTGATCTAAATATTTCTCAACCCAATTCAAGGATGAGCTAGATGCTAGCCCAATTCGTAGTCCCGCTTCTTTAGCTGCATTAAGATATTCAAGAACGCCTGGACGAATTTGCTCAAGTTCCATAAGTTGCGTATGACGAAGATGAATTGCGCTTCGGAATGAATCACGTTCAAGAGGGATGTTCTTCTCCGTTATTAAATATTCATATGGATCAAATATATTAAGGTCCGTCCCAATACACTGGGAATACATTTCACGTGTCAGTTCTACGCCATGTTCAAGATAAGCCTCCTGAAAAGCTACATACCATGCTGTTTCAGTATCAATAATGGTACCGTCAAAATCAAAAATCAGTGCTTTTATCAACCCGATCATCGCCCTTTCTTTATGCATTTCACTAATTATCCTTATATGAACATACCATAAATTCCTTTAAACACTATTATAACTCAATCTTCTACGCGACTTAAGAATGCCTTAGTTCGGTCCAACTTAGGGTTACCAAAGAGCTCCTCAGGTGTTCCCATTTCAGCAATCTCTCCGTTATCCATAAAAATAACCCGATCCGCCACATCGCGAGCAAAGCTCATCTCGTGTGTTACGATAATCATTGTCATATTCTCCTCCGCTAGTTGCTTGATTACGCGTAATACCTCACCTGTCAGTTCCGGATCAAGGGCTGAAGTAGGCTCATCGAACAATAGAATTTCAGGATTCATCATCAAAGCTCTCGCGATAGCTACCCGTTGCTTCTGTCCACCCGATAGATTTGCAGGCAACGCCTTCGCCTTATCTGCAAGCCCTACCTTTTCCAACAGCTCCGTACTTCTCCGTCTAATTTCAACCGCATCGTACTTCTTCAAAGATTTCGGAGCTAACTCTAAGTTCGCCTGGACAGTTAAATGAGGAAATAGATTGAAGTTCTGAAACACCATACCCATTCGGGACGTAACACTCTTAATCTTCGCTACACTTGGATATTCACCCTCTTCAACAAGAGGTTCGCCTTGAATATGAACACTCCCACCAGTAACATCTTCTAGATAAACCAGGCTTCGTAACATCGTACTCTTGCCTGAACCTGAGGGTCCAATAACAGCGACTACCTCTCCCTGATTAACAGAGAACGTTACTTTTTTAAGAACATCTAATTTTCCAAAAGACTTTTTTAAATTCGTTACTTCTATCATACTCATCATCTTCCTACAGTCCTTTTATTCATATTTATATCTCTTCTCGATCATCTTGAAGAAGAGTGTTAGCACCATCGTCATCAATAGATAGATCACTGCTGCTACGAAAAAGGGCGTAATTGAGAAATCTCTATTCACCGCTGTCTTTGCAAAATACAATAATTCAGGCACGGCAACAGCATACAGAAGCGCTGTATCTTTAACTAGGGTGATTGACTCATTGGCCACAGAAGGAAGCGCAACTCGTATCATCTGTGGAACGATCACTTTTGTCATCGTCTGCCATTTACTCAGACCAAGGACCTGTGCTGCTTCATGCTGACCCTTATCAATCGAGAGTAGTCCTCCACGGAAAATTTCTGCGAAATAAGCTGCATA
This sequence comes from Paenibacillus sp. Y568, assembly GCF_059445545.1. NCBI lineage: Bacteria > Bacillati > Bacillota > Bacilli > Caryophanales > Paenibacillaceae > Paenibacillus > Paenibacillus sp. Y568. The sequence continues at coordinate 20,674 of NZ_JCAIUM010000031.1, read as the reverse complement.
ATTCAAAGTAAACGCAAAACACGCTGCAGCGAATCGATCTATAACTAAGTATTCTCCGACTACAGGAAGAATTGGAAGGCCAAAACAAAAGAAAAGTAATTGTAATAATAATGGTGTTCCCCTCATTACATATACATAACTATGTGCGATCCATACGACTGGCTTAATACGACTCTTAGCCATCAGTGTAATGAGGAATCCCAATGGCATCGATAACACAATCGCGATTAAGAACAACATAATCGTTGTCTCTGCCCCTTCTAACATAGGCTTAGTAATACTTATTAAATAATCCATACTCATTGCTTATTCGACTCCTAAGTAAAGAAAAACCGGAATAGTGAATCCTTCCGGTTTTCTACATGATTATAGAAACTGTTTGTGGAACTCATTATTTCAGAACTTTATCTTCTCCGAACCACTTCGTAGATATTTGAGCTGCAGTACCATCTGCAATCAATTCATCCAATGCTCCTTGTACACTCTTTAGTAACTCCTCGTTACCCTTTTTCACACCAATGCCATATTGTTCAGGAGCAAGGGCTTCATCTAAAAGTTTGTAGCCTTTTTCTTTTGACATATAATATTTCGCTACGACTTCGTCAATAACAACGGCATCAAGACGCCCTACCTTTAAATCGCTTAATGCAAGTACATTATCCGAGAATTCAGTTACTTCCTTAACGGTATCCTTCACAGGATTCGCATTTAACGCATCCGATGCAGAGGAAAGTGTCTGTAGTCCGATAACTTTACCCGCTAAGTCATCTATCTTAGATATATTTGATTTCTCAAGCACGACAACTACCTGACTATTCTCAAGGTATGGTTTGGTGAATAATACTTTTTCCTTCCGATCATCTGTGATCGTATATCCATTCCAGATCAAATCAATTCGACCACTCATAAGCTCAGACTCTTTCGATGACCAGTCAATAGGTTGGAACTTAACTTCTTTCCCCATCTTCGCAGCCGTAGCCTTTGCATAATCAATATCGAACCCTGTAAGTTCATTATTATCATCTCTGAATCCCATGGGTGCAAACTTGTCATCTATTCCAATCACCAATGAATTCGTATCCTTACTCGATGAACATCCTACCAAAGTCACCACAATTATTGCACATAGGGCGGCAAATACGGTGATTCTTCTCATGTTGACCCCTCCACAATAACTAAAATTTATTAACGCTTTAGTCCGCTACCACGGTATCAGGGTATTATAATACCATACCAGAGAAGAAATTTCGAGAGAAATAAGACGATCAACACAATACAATTATTTCCACAATAGAATCCCTTAAACATCCCTATTTCTATTATTTATATCGCGGGAATAGACATCGAAAGCTCACATCATCTACACCTGCTGTAAGCCGTACTTGAGTAGCTACTTGCTTCAGTACTTCATCTCCTCTAGCATGCCCATAAGTGTCATTAACAATAGAATTGAAATATTGATCATTATTCTAACTGTGAATCATACAGGCTTTTATAGAATCCTTGTAATTCAAGAAGTTCCTCATGAGATCCTTTCTCTATGAGTCTACCATCCTTTAGTACTAGAATTTGATTAGCCTTGCGGATTGTATTTAGTCTATGAGCTATGACAAAACTAGTACGTCCCTCCATTAATCTCTGGAGACCTAACTGAATCTTAATTTCAGTCACAGTATCAATACTACTTGTTGCTTCATCTAGAATTAGAATGGAAGGATTCGCAAGAATCGCTCTGGCAATGGCCAGAAGTTGCTTCTGTCCTTGACTAATCCCAGCTCCGCCATGTTTGAGTACCTTATCATACCCACCATTCAACCGTTCGATAAAAGAATGAGCGTTCGCCAATCTCGCCGCTGTCTCAACCTCTGCATCCGTCGCATTAAGTTTACCATAGCGAATATTATCTCGAATTGTTCCTTCGAATAGGAAGGAGTCTTGCAATACAAAGGCCATATGTGAGCGTAAATTTTCTCGTCGAATTTGGGTAATATCGTGGCCATCTATTGTGATTTGTCCTCTATCTATCTCATAAAATCTTGAAAGTAACTGGATTAACGACGTTTTGCCCGCACCAGTCGGTCCTACCAGAGCGATCATTTCACCGGGAGCAGCCTCAAAACTAATATCATGTAACGTTTCTCCCCCTTGATCATAAGCAAATGATACATGTGAGAAAGATACCGCACCTCTCACGTTATCTAAAGTGATCCCGTTTGTCTCATCTTTAGCTTCCACTTCCTCGTCAAGGATTTCGAACACGCGTTCAGCTCCGGCAATCGCAGATAACATCGTATTCCATTGGTTCGCCAGATCATTTAATGGTCTTGTGAACTGCCTTGCGTACTCGACGAATATAACAATAACACCAATGGATATCGATCCATGGATCGCTAGGATCCCACCTACGCATGCAATCAAGGCAAAACTCAAGTTATTTAATGCATTCATTAATTTCGGAATGAATCCTGATATGGCTTGAGCCCAGAACCCCGACTGTTTAATCATTTCATTGCGTGTTCTGAATTCATTCATTACCTTTTGTTCCTGAGAGAACGCTTTTATAATACGCTGACCCGACAACGTCTCCTCAACATATCCATTTAAGTCTCCCAAATTACGCTGTTGTTGCCTAAATAAAGGTCCCGTACGCCAAGTAATCCAGCGCATACCTAATACCATTAAGGGTACAACTAGAAACGTTAGTATCGTTAATAACGGACTTAGCCATAACATGACGATGATTGTTCCCACCAGCGTAAGTACACTAGAGAAAATCTGTATAACAGAGCTATTTAATGTTGAACTAACATTATCAATATCATTAGTGACCCTACTCATTAACTCACCCTGTTGACGTTTTCCGAAAAAGGGAATCGACAAACGATGTAATTGCTGGAATAAATCCACCCTCAATCGATATACGGTTTCCTGAGCAATGCAGATCATCCAAATGTTTTGTAACCATAACGAAAGTGAATGTAATCCATATACCATTCCTAATCCACCTAGGAAATACAACCAAGCCCAATCTGCTTGACGTTCTAAGTATGTATCTATCGCTGTCCCAATCATGTAAGGACCAAGCAAAGCCAATCCAGAACTTAAGAATACCATGATAAGCACCAGGATGAGTCGACCTTTATGAAAAGATAAGTACATCCACAATCTTTTCAATGTACCTGCCATATCCTTGGCTTTACGCTTATCCTTCTTATTGGAAGGGACAGATTTCACTTCTTCTTGCACATTGTTTACCTGAGATCGTGGATAACGGAAAGGCTCACTTAATTCTTTCCACATGTCGTACACCTCCCTCTTCGAACTGGGATTCGTAAATACGCTGATATAGATCGCAATGATCCAATAGTTCCTCATGATTTCCTTGTGCAAGTAGCGAACCCTCGTCCAACAATAGAATGTGATCCGCTCCAATGGTAGAGCTTATTTTCTGCGTAATAAGCAACGTCGTGCATGACACACTCTTCAGAGCTTTAAGTAGTGCAGACTCTGTTCTTACATCTAATGCGCTAGTGCTATCATCAAGCAATAATATTCTCGGTTTACGTACTAACGCTCGGGCAATCGTCAGCCTTTGTTTCTGACCACCTGATAGATTAACACCTTTTTGCCCTAATACCGTATCGTAGCCTAATGGAAACTTTATAATGGAATCGTGAATTTGAGCTAACTCCGCAGCCTCCATGATTTCTTCGAGAGTAGCATCACGTTTACCCCAAGCAATATTGTCTCGAATAGTACCTGCGAAGAGAATCATCTCCTGAGGTACATAACCAATGGCATCCCGTAAATATGAGACGTCAAGCGTCCGTGTATCCTTTCCATCTATCCAGATGACCCCTTCATTCTGTTCGTACAACCTAGGAATAAGCCCTAGAAGCGAGGATTTCCCTGCACCCGTAGCTCCCATAATAGCAACCGTAACACCCGACCTAGTCTCAAATGAAATATCACGCAACACGGCAGCCTGCGTATCCGGATATTGAAATGTCACGTGTTCAAAAGATACATTCCCTTTAATAATAGAAGAAGTATCTTCACCCTCCGTCACACCCACAAGATTACTCTCCGTCTCAAGTGCCTCTGCTATACGTTGAGCTGAAGCACGAGCTCTTGAGAAGTTAACTACAATCATGGAAAAAACAGATAATGCACCTGTAGTTCGCATGGAATAATTCACTACAGCGACCACCTCACCCATGGTTGCATCACCCATGCCTATCTTTCTCTGCCCGAACCACAATACGGCCAGGATCCCAGCATTCATAATTAACAGAATAATTGGCATCGTCAATTCTGTCAGTCTTAGTGCTGAAACTGTTCGTTTCATTAATTCGCTACTTACACGTGAGAAGCGCTCTGTTTCATATTTCATTCGTCCAAAGACTCGGATTAATCTCATACCTATTAGATTCTCTTGAATCACACCATTAACAGCATCTAATCTAACTTGCACGGTTCGAAATAATCTGCCTGCTTTTTTCATAACGCTAAGTAGGAAAACAAGCAATATTGGAACCGTAATAGTCAGTAATAGGGCAAGCTCTGTATGAACAATAAATGACATGATAACACTACCCATGATAAGTAGAGGAGCACGCATCATGATTCGTAAACCCATAAATACAGTGTTTTGAAGTTGCGTAACATCATTCGTTAATCTTGTTATTAACGACGAAGCAGCAAACCTGTCAAATACCGCTAATGAGAAAGATTGCACTTTATCATACAACCGCTCTCTCAGATCATATGCGAACGATTGACTCACATGAGAAGCAAAGAAAGAACTAACAATTCCTGAACTAAAGGCAATGATCGAACATGCAACTAAGACTCCGCCCCATTGCAACACAATAGATAGGTCACGATTAATAATGCCTTTATCAATAATTATAGAAATGACAAACGGCTGAATTAATTCCACAGACAACTCAATTAACATCATCAATATGGCTACGCCAGCAGTGATTCGATACTTCTTCAGAAAACCCATACATGTACCCATTCTCTTCCCTCCACATGATGCAGGAACATCACTCCAATTTTAAACAAAATATGACTTATTATAACAAAATATGCGCTTGGCAACTTGGGTATGCTATTTTCAAGAACCCCGAGTCAGACACCAAAAATGTAAGTAATTAGCGAACATTCGTAATTTTGAGGGTTACAATTGTGACAATTAGAGTAACTTTTACGAACAATTGAACATTCTATGAACGAAGCTAAACCTGCGCCATTACAGTGATTTATGTCACACAGAGGTTGGAATGTAACAATTTAATCACAATTTGTTAAATGTTTAGACAAAATTCAACAATTTAATGGTAATTGTTCAACAAAATGGCTTTTGCATTATTCGCGAGATATTCCTAATATATAACTATGCTTGTTTATCCGTAATCATTTAAATGCAGCTCATAAAGGAAGGAGTTTACCATGAAAAAAAGAGTATCATTATTAATGCTGTTCACGAGCTTTGTTTTGCTCTTATCAGGATGTAGTTCACTTACGGTATTAAACCCTAAAGGTCCTGCTGCAAGAACCTTAACCGATACGATCATTTTCTCAATCTTGATGATGGCCTTGGTGTTACTTGTAGTATATGTTCTATATGTCGTGTTCTTAGTGAAATATAGAGCGAGCAAATCAAAAGCAGATTACATGCCTCCACATGAGGAAGGGAATAAATGGCTTGAAGTTATATGGATAACCATCCCTATTATCATTGTAACTATTCTTTCGGTAGTAACGGTAACATCAACAAGTACAGTGGAGAAAATTCCTGAAGGTTATCAAGATCAGGAGCCTTTGGTGATTTATGCAGCTTCATCTAACTGGAAGTGGCATTTCAGTTACCCAGAGGAAGGGATTGAAACAGTAAACTATCTTAACATCCCAGTTAATCGTCCAATTGAATTACGATTGTATTCTTTCGGTCCAATTACAAGTCTTTGGATACCTCAGCTAGCTGGACAGAAATATGCCATGAGTGACATGGTGAATACCTTGAATTTGGTTGCTGACGAACAAGGATCTTATTTAGGAAGAAATTCTAACTTCAGTGGTAAAGGTACAGCACAGATGGAATTTGAAACACTTGCTATGACTCCTACAAAGTTTGTTGAATGGGTAGATGAGGTTAAGACAACCGCCCCTTCTTTGGAGGAAAAAGAGTTTAAAAACTTACTGTCTACTGCATATGTTGGACGCGAGTCTTTCTCAAATACACACTTATCGTTTAGTCCAGCACCAGGTGATCATTCTGATCATATGAACCATACGGATATGGAGAATGGCAATATGGAACATCAGGATAACAAAGATGTGCATCCTGCACCAGCTACAGAACCTGAACAAACAGAGTTCGATACTGTTCCTAATGTAGATCCAAATCAACCTTTACCTTCATCTCCAGCTGAAGATAGTGACAAAGATATCGATAACACTGATTACACTGGTCACGAAGGTCATGATGGACATTAAGAAAGTAACAAATATTTAAATCACTTCTTAATACATCTAACTTTAATTTTCATATATAAACTGAAAGGAGTCAAATCCTAATGAAATGGGACGAATTTTTCGTTACCGGTGAACCGATGATTTACGGTGCGATGGCAAGTATTGTTCTTGCTACTGTTGCAATCATCGTCGGTCTTACTTACTTTAAAAAATGGGGTTACCTATGGCGCGAATGGCTAACCACTGTAGATCATAAACGTATCGGGGTTATGTACATCCTTTCCGCTCTGATTATGTTGTTCCGTGGCGGGGTAGATGCCATCATGATGCGCTTTCAGACAGCCGTTCCCGAGAACAAGTTTCTGGATGCGCAACATTACAATGAGATTTTCACAACACATGGTCTGATCATGATTCTATTCATGGCTATGCCATTTATTATTGGTATTATGAATGTCGTCATACCGCTCCAGATTGGTGCAAGAGACGTTGCATTCCCACGTTTGAATGCTATTAGCTTCTGGCTTTTCTTCGCAGGTGCTATGTTGTTAAATCTTTCGTTTGTTATCGGAGGATCTCCAGATGCAGGTTGGTCAGCTTACTTCCCGCTTGCAAGTCTAGAGTTTAGTCCTACGGTAGGAAATAACTATTACTCTCTCGCTTTACAGATTTCAGGTATTGGTACATTGCTGACAGGGATTAACTTCATTGTAACGATCCTTAAGATGCGTGCACCAGGCATGAAGCTTATGCGGATGCCGATGTTTACTTGGTCATCCTTGATTACAAGTGTTATTATTACATTTGCTTTCCCAGTTCTTACAGTTGCACTTGCTCTAATGATGTTTGACCGAATCTTCGGATCTCAATTCTTTACCATGTCTAACGGTGGGATGGATATGTTATGGGCCAACCTATTCTGGGTATGGGGACATCCTGAAGTATATATCGTTATTCTTCCTGCATTCGGGATATTCAGTGAAATTATCGCGACATTCTCGAAGAAGAATTTGTACGGTTATACCTCCATGGTCTGGAGTATGGTCGTTATCTCACTCTTGTCCTTCTTAGTATGGGCGCATCACTTCTATACAATGGGTCAAGGCGCTATGGTCAATGGATTCTTCTCCATTACAACAATGGCGATATCCGTTCCTACAGGAGTCAAAATCTTTAACTGGCTATTTACCCTTCGTAAGGGTAAGATCAGCTTCACGACCCCGATGCTCTATTCACTTGCCTTTATTCCAATTTTCACAATTGGTGGTGTAACGGGTGTCATGCTAGCTATGGCTAGTGCCGATTATCAATATCATAATACGATGTTCTTGGTAGCCCATTTCCACTATGTTCTCATTCCTGGTACAGTCTTTGCCGTTATTGCGGGCTTCCACTATTGGTTCCCTAAGGTATTCGGCTTCAAACTTAATGACCGTCTTGGAAAACATGCATTCTGGTGGATTGCAGTTTCATTTAACGTAACCTTCTTCCCACTATTCTTCCTAGGATTGAAAGGGATGGTACGTCGTACGTATACCTATTCAGCAGAAACAGGCTTTGGTCCACTCAACTTACTTTCGTTTGCTGGTGCACTAGGTCTTGCCTTCGGTTTCATCATACTTGTGTATAATATTTACTACAGTATCCGTTATAGTCCACGTGACACAAATGGAGATCCATGGGATGCACGTACGTTGGAATGGGCAACAAGTAGCCCGATTCCTGCATACAACTTCGCTATAACTCCAAACGTCAAGGGTAGAGATGCATTGTGGTCTGCTAAACATGATAACCAACCTATCTTTGATGGTGAGATCGAACCGATCCACTTACCAAGTAATAGTGGTAAACCAGTTATTCTTGCGGGTATCTTCTTCGCCTTTGGATTCTCATTAGTATTCAGTTGGTTTATTCCAGCGATTATATTTGGTATCGGAATTATAATCGTAATGGCTACAATGTCCTTCGACCGAGATCATGGCATTATCATATCCGTCGAAGAAATTATTGAAACAGAAAAGAAATTGCGGGGTGAAACGCTATGAAAATAGATGCCACTAAACCGCTTGAGTATGGGTCAGAGGAGAATAGTAACAAGGTCTTTGGTTTTTGGATCTTTCTAGGAGCTGAAATTGCTCTCTTCGCCACCTTATTCACCGTGTATTTCGTTTTAGTGAATCGTTATGCAACTGGTCCAAATGGTCCTGAGTTGTTCGAATTATCAGGTGTTCTATGGGAAACATTCTTGCTACTTACAAGTAGCTTTACAATTGGTCTAGCAGTTCACAGTATGAGACTTGGTTTGAAGAAACCGATGATGATCTTCTTTGGTCTTACGTTGCTCATGGGTCTAGGTTTCCTTGGCATTGAAATCACGGAATTCTTCACTTATGTACATGAAGGAGCAACATTATCGACAAGTGCCTTTACATCCAGCTTATTCGTACTACTAGGAACACATGGAGCTCACGTAAGCTTTGGTATATTATGGGGAGCATCTATCTTACTCCAAGTTAAGAGACAAGGGTTTACATTGGCAACTGCCAATAAATCCTTTATCTTCTCTCTTTACTGGCATTTCCTAGACGTTGTCTGGATCTTTATCTTTAGCTTTGTTTACCTGAAAGGACTGATGTGACATGATGAAACAGCTATTTCCAATTCGCCATGTAATGGGCTATCTATCCTCCCTCATCCTTTCGGCCATTGCATTAACTGCTTTACTTGATATTCCTTTTGCTTCTAAGATGGCGATCTTAGTTGTTACAGCCATCATACAGGCTTCCTTGCAGCTGTTTGTGTTCATGCACATTAGTGAAATGGCTAGTACCAAAAAGGAACTCTACATCAATATTGCCTATGCTCTTTTCGTTGGTCTGGTCACGATCTTTGGATCGATGTTCATCTTCGTATGGGGCTGGTATAATTAATTAGAGATGTTTATAATGAGAAATGCAGCTTCTCCTACAATGGTAGGCAAGCTGCATTTTTCATTACATAATATATGGCGAGGATTGATACAAATGGAATTTACAGCAGATCAAGTGGCTGAATGGATGGCATCCGAATTAAAGGATAAAGGTAAATTAAATCAAATCGATGCGGTTAAGCATATCTTTGACAACTTCGGTGAAGACTTTATTTACGTGAATGATAATGGCAACCAATCCATATCCAAAGATGTTAAAAAGGCCTTTAAAAAGTTACACAATGGACGAGCAGCGTGGGATCGTGACGGTTTCTTCTGGTATTGGACCTAATCTCTTTATACTTTTCTGTAACAAAAAGGTGCTGGAATGATCCAGCACCTTTTAATGTTTTTTATATTTTATATAACGTCTTCAATCTCTTCTATTTTAATTCTGACTCAGTAGCTTTAATGAAATATTGGACGGATCTTTCACGAACCAACCACCGTCATGATAAGTTACAGTAGTCCCCGCATTCTTTAATTGTACGATCACAGCATCAAGATCAGCATGAGTAGGCAGGACTAATGTGAAATGATCTAATCCTACGGCTTCATCTGGTGCAGGCGGAGCCCCGACTCCAGCCCAGGTATTCAATCCAATGTGGTGATGGTACCCTCCTGCAGATATAAATAACGCCATTCCCCCATAATGAGCGGTAACATCAAACCCCAGAATACCGCAGTAGAATTCCTCTGCCTTTTGCAGGTCAGATACATGGAAATGTACATGTCCAATGATAGTGCCTTCCGCTAACCCGCTCCAAGACTTCCCTTCGGATATCGCAAGTAAGCCATCTACATCAACTGGATCAGTTGTCATGATATATTCCCCAGCTGCATCACGTTTCCAGCTATCCTTGGGTCGATCTGCATAGATCTCAATACCATTGTTATCAGGATCATTAATATACAGAGCCTCACTCACTAGATGATCTCCTTGGCCTACATCTATGTTATTTTTAATTAAATTTTTCAACGATAATCCCAAAGAAACTCGATCTGGCACCAGAATGGCGAAATGATATAACCCTGCTACAGACCTTTCAGGAAGAACTACAGCATTCGCTATTTGCTCTAATATTAACAAAGGATGTCTACCGTCTACCGTAAGCTCTGCCATATTCTCCGTTTGGTTCAGAATTCGTAATCCTACGACCTCTGTATAAAAAGTAACGGAACGTTTCAGATCGCTAATCTTAAGTTTCACTAAGCCAATCTCAGTACTTGGATGTATTTGGTGTGTCATAACCATCTTCCTCTCGCTAATTATTACGATCATATTTAAGCAATATATTTGTAATAGAAATATTTATTTAATAAGATAAATTTATCATGATTGTTTTGCTTAGTCAATATTTATTTGGTATTATAAATAAAAAGATTCAATTAGGAGAGATTATTATGGATATTGGTTCAAATATCCGGTCCATTCGCAAAAGGAAAAACTGGTCTATTCAGCAAATATGTGAACGTACTGGATTATCACAAGGATTTATGAGTCAAGTAGAGAACAATAAGACATCCCCATCCATAGCTACTTTAGATAGCATTGCCCAAGCATTACACGTACCACTCGCATTTCTTCTATTAAAGAACGAAGAACGAATGCAAATCATACGCAAAGACGAACGACGAAAGACTATTCACGGTAAGAAGAACTTTGAAGTTGAACATCTAACGAATCGTGGTAATGTACGAATGATGCTAGTTGAGATGCCCCCAGGCGCCTCAACAGAGGATACTCATGCGCATGCAGGTGAAGAGATGCATTTCATCATACAAGGCACCTTATACGTCGAACAAGGGGAAGATTCTGCTACTCTAAGTGCGGGCGACTCTTTTAGTTGGAAAGCCTGCATACCTCATTACGTTAAGAATGTAGGGAATGAAGTAGCCATCGTATTAATCTCCATTAATAACGATTCAGACGGTGAAGTGTATTAGAATTATTATGATCTCTTCATGTATACATTCCATAAGCTGTAGAAGCTTAAGTGGCGGTAATTTTGGGCCGTGGAATAGGGACGTATTCTGTAATACATCGATTGAAGTAATGCGTTCGTTGTTGCGTGGATCGAAGTATTACAATCTTTGTTACGTCAATTGACGTAATGCGTTCCCCGATACGTGGATCGAAGTAATACGTTCCTTGTTCGTCAATCGAGGTAATGCAATCCTTGTTACATGGATCGGTGGTATCTCAATCTAGGTAATGCAGTCGTGTTACGCTAACCAAGGTAATGCAGTCCGCGTTATGTTAACCGAGGTAATGCAGTCCGCGTTACGCCAATCGGTGGGTCTCAATCGATATAATACAGTCCTTCTAACCCCACATGGTGGCTGATCATTTCATTTAACAGGAAATTTGTAGCTAAGTGTTCTGCTAAGAGTGTACAAGTCATAAATAACAGGAGAATTCCTGTTATTTCATGTTCCTTTTAACAAATATCGCCTACTTGATGAATTGCAAATTCAAGTTACACTCATATTCGTATTGAATATTCAATATTGTTATTGTTATTTGGCATTTCTTTTCCAAGTATTTAGAGACTGAACAAAATCAGAAGTTGTAAGTCTCCTAACCACAAATATTACTTTTCGCTCGCATAACACCTATAGTCTTCGTTATTAGTTAGTATTAGCTATTAGCCTTGATACTTGCGTCGCCATAGGCCTTGAACGTTACATCAATATTGTTAAGTTCCTCAATGTGTAGCGAGTATCCACTAACTGTTTTCTATTTAAATTACCTCCACTACTTTCTATTTACCTTATATCAACTATTTCACTTTCCCCTACTCAATTCTATTTACTTTATACCCACTCCTTTTCATTACTTTCACCGACTCTTTTCCACTTTCCTTATATACTCTTCTATTACCTTATCAACTATTTCCCATTTACCTTATCCAATATACTAAACAAAATACCAGAGCTACGCGACACATCTCGTTCGATGTTAACCAGATGCATGTGTAGCTATATATATATATTTATCTATATATCCGATCGTTTCCTTTCTTCAATCCTTCACTCATCAAATTTGCATGACAAAAAAACAGCCCTACCCCACTTTCACCCTTCAAAGTTGAGGACGCGCTGTCCGTGATCACGATACGTAATCAAGAGACCAACATTGATTCCTCTATTTACTTATATCCAAAGTATGTTATATTGGATGGGTTATTAATTGAATAAGACCTTTGTATTTCACTAGGGGAGTCTAACGACTGAGATGGAGCTAAGAATTTCCGGACCCTTGGAACCTGATCTGGATTATACCAGCGGAGGGAAGTGGAACGAAATCTTCAACTCATGCGATGATTAGCTTGATTGGACTTTTTGACCCACTCATTTCCCTCCGGAAATGGTTGGGTCTTTATTTGTTTATTTTACAGAAAGCGAGGGGATCCCACCAATTTTATCACTACATGATTTATCCTACTCTTTTGCACACCGACCTAATGAATCTCCGCTGTTTCAACAGTTGTCCCTCCAAGTTCATGCAGGTGAATTCATTTCCATTATTGGAGCAAGTGGTTGTGGCAAGAGTACCCTATTCAAGTTAATCGCTGGACTTTTAGAGCCCCTAAGTGGGGAAATTCGGATACATGGAGAACAAGTCACACATCGATTAGGAACAGTCGCATATATGCCTCAAAAGGATCTCCTTCTACCCTGGCGAACCGTTCTAGACAATTGTCTACTCCCTTGGGAGCTTAATCGAGAACAATCCCGTAGAAACAAAGAGGATACTATCACAGAGATTAAGGAAATCTTACACCGCCTCGGCTTAGGAAAATATGAACTTGCCTTTCCAGATGAATTATCCGGTGGTATGCGACAACGTGTCGCTTTTCTCAGAACACTAATTACGGGCCAAGATTTAATGCTACTAGATGAACCCTTTGGTGCACTTGACGCCATGACAAAAAGAGACATGCATCGTTGGTTACTTGAACTTTGGGATGAGCTACATAAGACGGTTCTCTTCATTACACATGATTTAGAAGAAGCTATTCTATTAAGTGACCGAATCTTCCTTATGTCCCATGACAGTGATCAAGGAATACAAGAAATCGTCGTAAATCTCCCTAGACCGAGACATTACGAAATGAACTACGACCCTCAGTTTATAGAATTGAGACAGAATTTGGAGAGACGACTACATGTTACTTAAACGCTGGGCACTTGATTATGGATGGTTTGTACTTGTCTTACTTGTACTCTTACTATCTTGGGAGTCCGTTGTCACATTAGGCTGGGTCCCTTCTTTTATTATTCCCGCGCCAAGCTCAATTGTCCGTGCATTATTCAACAATCGGCAGCTATTGCTTGGTCAACATTTGATCGCTACTTTAGAAGAGGTTTCTTTAGGTTTTATATTCTCTGTCATCGTTGGCACTATTTTGGCTACGGCTATGCATATCTTTCGTTCAATTGAGAAAGCTTTCTATCCTTTCTTGATTATTAGCCAGACTATACCTTTAATCGCACTTTCTCCTATCTTCATCATGTGGTTTGGTTACACCCTTTGGAGCAAAGTTGCCGTGATCTTCCTGACGGCCTTCTTTCCGATCGTTGTGAGTACTTATGATGGCCTTAAGAAGGGTGATCGCGATTATATAGAGCTACTGATGACGATGGGAGCTAACCGTTGGGATATTCTTCGGAAGATTGAAGTTCCGCTGGCCTTGCCTTCCTTTTTCTCAGGACTGAAGCTCTCCATCGTATATTGTGTCGTGGGAGCTACCATTGGCGAATGGTTAGGAGGTACGAAGGGGTTAGGTTACTTTAGTCGTCGAATGTCGAGCAATATGCATACAGATGCCATGTTCGCATTCATACTTATCCTCTCTTTACTTGGCATTTCCCTTTTTATGTTGATTGTAATCTTAGAGAAACAATTTCTTAAGAGGAGAGGAACTACGAAATGACATCAACTAGGAAAGCAACGATAACCATACTACTAATATGCACTCTTTTATCAATCACAGGTTGTCGTTATGGAACGAGTTCACAGCAGCAAGTCACTTCGCAACTCTCTTCATCTGCGGAAAAAGAACAACTTCAAGACCTATCGATCATGCTCGATTGGTATCCAAATGCTGTTCATTCCTTCTTGTACGCAGCACAAAAGAATGGATATTTCGCGGAACAAGGATTAAACGTTACGATTCAAATGCCAGCAGATACCAACGACTCTTTAAAATTAGTTGCCGCTGGACAAATTGATCTGTCCCTTAGCTATCAACCACAGGTACTTATGGCACGCGGTGAACATATTCCAGTGAAATCGATCTCCGCAATCGTGAGACATCCGCTCAATCATCTCATGGTGCCTGCTGATGGAACAATTATTCCCCTAAAGACCTAGTAGGTACAACCGTTGGATACTCGTCCATTCCTCTATATGAAGCGATGATTAGGAACGATGGAGGAGATCCTGAGAAGGTCAACATGGTCAATCTAGGTTATGATCTGATTCCATCAATCGCTACTTCAAAAGTTGATGCCATAATGGGTGGTTTCATCAATCACGAACAACTGATCCTAGCTAAGCAAGGGCACCCCATGCTCGCTATGAATCCTACAGATTATGGAGTACCCGATTATTATGAACTCGTACTTGTCGCAAGCGATCAAGGTATGAAAGAGAACCATGAGCTATTGGCTAAATTTATTACAGCCATTGGCGAAGGGCAAGAATACATACAACAACATCCTGATCAAGCTCTTTCTATACTTTTCGAACATGAAGACCAGACATCACCACTCGATAAAGAAATAGAAACGAAGAGCTTACAGATTCTATTACCTCTTATGGACCCTGAAGGCCATCCTTTCGGATACCAAGCTCCAGAATCATGGAAGAACGTTTAACAATGGTTAATCAGTAACAAGCTGCTATCCAAATCGATAGACGTTAATGATGCATTTATCAATTTCTAATTCATTCTAAGGAGGAAATAATGATGTCATTTCTACAAAAGGTACGTCAAAAGAATCCACTTGTTCACAACATAACCAATACGGTAGTTACCAATTTCACTGCAAATGGGTTACTTGCCTTAGGTGCCTCCCCCTTTATGGCAGATGGCCAAGAAGAAGTTGCCGAAGTGGCAAAACTTGCAGATGCCGTTCTACTCAACATGGGTACTCTGAATGAACGGATTGTAGAATCAATCCTTATCGCAGGTCAATCAGCCAATGAGAATCATGTTCCCGTCGTTTTTGATCCAGTCGGTGCAGGTGCTACTTCCTATCGCACGACTATAGCACAACAAATATCTCAAGAAGTTAAACTTACCGTACTTCGCGGAAATGTCGCTGAAGTAGCCCATGTTGTTGGTGAGAAATGGTCCATTAAAGGGGTCGATGCTGGTTCGGGTGAGGGTAATGTGATTCAGTTAGCGCAAAAGGCAGCTCTTAAATTAGATTGTATTGTAGTCGTTACTGGTCAAGATGATATCATTGCAGACGGACAGACTACCTATATTGCTAGTAACGGTCATCGGATGATGACACAAGTTACGGGATCCGGATGTTTACTTGGGTCTGTGATTGCAGCCTTTTTAAGCGTTGCTGAACATCAAGACTTAGAATCCGTTTTAGAGGCTGTTACCTTCTATGGCATTGCAGCAGAAATAGCCGCTGAGCACACACTAACTCAAGGACCTGGAAGTTTTCAGATCGAATTCTTGAATCAATTAGCGATGGTATCTCCAGAAGTTGTTCAACAAAGAGCTATCATTCACAAACTTTAATAGAGAGTATTACAGTTCTGGCATACAAAACATACGAAGAAATTAGAAGCAAATGAATTGGAGGTTACACTATGAGTATATATAAAGCTTTGACCATTGCAGGTTCAGATAGCGGAGGCGGCGCTGGCATTCAGGCGGATGTGAAGACATTTCAAGAATTAGGTGTATACGGAATGACGTCCATTACTGCGCTAACCGCACAGAATACGTTAGGAGTTCAAGGGGTCTTCCCTTCAAGTATCGAAGCCGTTACGATGCAGTTAGACTCCATTGGGCTTGATTTAAGACCTGATTCCTTAAAGACGGGGATGTTATTTAGCAAAGAGATTATTCGAATCGTTGCTGATAAAATACGGCAGTACAATTGGTCGAACTTGGTCATTGATCCTGTTATGGTGGCCAAAGGTGGCTCTCCTCTGTTGCAACAAGAAGCCGTTCAATCCGTTATTCGAGCTCTGCTCCCACTTGCTCTTGTAACCACGCCTAACGTACCTGAAGCAGAGATACTTACCGGAATGACGATTCAATCCCTAAGTGATCGGGAAGAAGCTGCTAAGGTCATCTATCAGATGGGTAGTCAGTATGTCGTGATGAAAGGTGGACATGATGCTTCTACCGAACAAGTTGTGGATCTACTCTATGATGGACATGAATATATTTATATGGAGAATACGCGAATTGAGACGAGACATACGCATGGTACGGGTTGTACCTATTCAGCAGCCATAACAGCAGAATTAGCCAAAGGGAAATCTGTACTTGAAGCTGTTCAGATTGCGAAATCATTCATTCAATCGGCGATTGAAGATCAATTAGGTATCGGTTCAGGTCATGGTCCTACGAACCATTTTGCATACCAGAGAAGACAACGGGGTGAAGAATATGTCTCCCGCTGATGCTAAGTTCAATGCCATTCGTTCATCGCTCAGACTTTACTTCATTATGGGAAGTATCAACTGCCACAAGGATCCTGTAGACGTGTTGTTCGAGGCGATCTCTGGCGGTATTACCATGTTTCAATTTCGTGAAAAGGGTCCTGACGCATTAGTCGGACAAGCTAAGCTTGCATTAGCCCAACAACTCCAGAAGTTATGTCGGGAACACCGAATCCCATTCATCGTGAACGATGATATTAATCTAGCTATTGCTATTGACGCGGATGGTGTCCATGTTGGGCAAGATGATGAACCCGCAAGTTCCATCCGTAAAAAGTTAGGTCCCCACACGATCATCGGTGTATCTGCTCATACGATCGAAGAAGTTCAGCAAGCGATCCAAGATGGAGCTAACTATTTGGGTATAGGTCCTATTTATCCAACGCAATCCAAAGATGATGCCCAGGCAGTACAGGGTACAAGACTTCTTCATGACATACGTACACAAGGTATTGATATTCCCTTAGTTGGAATAGGTGGAATCACATCAGATAATGCTTCAGCTATAATCATGGCGGGCGCAGATGGCGTCTCTGTTATATCAGCTATAGCAAGCGCCGATTCTATTAGGGATGCTGCTGCTGAGTTCATTCGGAAGACAGATATTCGACAATAGAACATCGCTTCTTATAAAGCAAGGGGCTCCTAAGCCAGTTATAACCATAGCACAGGGGTCCCTTTTTTCAATAACTATAATTTTAACGTAAAAAATACCCATTCAACCATCCTCACTCAGGAGCGGTCACGATTTCATGTACTATTTTATTGATAGATCAACCTATTCTGTACTACAACAAATCTGCTTCAAATTGAAGTCCGATCTGTCTTCTTGCCTCCTCCATCACCTCTGCAACAATCAGTGAATTGGCAAGTGAATTTACGTTGCTATCTCGTTGATTACTCTGCAATAACCTGATGAACTCTTGAATTTCATAATACATTGGCTTATGTGCATCTGGTTGATTAAGGTCTTCAATCGTACCATCACTATAATGAATCTTAATATCTTGTGGTGAACTAATTTTATCCATAACCAGCGTCCCGTTTTCTCCCTGAATTTCTACAGGCAGATAGGAATCCGTAATTTTAGAATGCATAATCACTGCATCCATCTTGTTGTATCGTATAACCATACTTCCTTCTCCGTCTGCCCCAGTCGATAGTAATACACCCACAGCTTCAATGGATTCTGGTTTGCCGAAGAGAGTCACCATTGGATAAATACAATAGACACCCAAATCCATTAATGAGCCACTAGAGTATGCTGGATTGAAGACATTTGGAATACTTCCACTTCCATTCTGTAATTCTTCATAGCTAGATGTATACCGGCAGAAACTTGCAAAATAGCGTCGTACCCGCCCTATTTTATACAAGTTATCTTTCAAGATCTGATAACACGGCATGAGTGTCGATTTCATAGCTTCCATTAACAGAACATCATTTGTTCGGGCTGTATCTATCATCTCTACAAGCTCTTTCACATTCGAAGCCATAGGTTTCTCGCATAAGACATGTTTACCGTGATTCATACATACGATAGCTTGTTTAGCATGAAGTGAATTAGGACTCGCAATATAGACAGCATCTACTTCATCACTCGATACCATTTCCTCCAAGTTCGTGTACACGTGTGGAATATCATATTTATTTGCAAAAGTTCTCCCTTTTTCCTCTGTACGTGAGTAAACTGCACTTAATTTAAAAAATTCTGACTCGATCCCTGCTTGAACGAAACGTTCCGTTATCCAGTTGGTTCCAATGATTCCAAACCGTATCATCGTGATCACCTTCCATCTCTTTTTAAAGTCTTACTTATATATAACGGCTTGTTCGAGGAATTGTACACCCTTTTGTTCAAATAATAGAAAATAATTCTACATTCTTTGTGCAAAATAACCAAAACCAGTTATACTTATTTTGGAAAATAATGATATAGAAAGAAGTGTGCTTATCATGTCTTTTGAAATCGTAGAGGCCACGATCTCAGATATTCAAGCTGCCCCAGAGTCAGGCGATATCACTTCTAGGAATCTAGTCCTCATGTATCTTGATCGTATAGCACATCATGATTAGAATAGCCTGACGATTAACTCCGTGCTAGAGATCAATCCAGATGTTCTATTCATTGCGGAGGCCTTAGATAGCGAACGGGCATTACAAGGCGCTCGAGGAGCACTCCACGGGATTCCGAAATTATTGAAAGATAATTATAAATACCGGAGATAAAATGCATACCAGTGCAGGCTCACTCGCGCTAGCCAACTCTTTTGCAGAAGACGACACCTATATCGTTACAAAACTTCGACAATCTGGAGCCATTATTCGTAAAGCACCTAATTTAAATTGTTTTCTATAATTACTGGCCTAATTGAAAAAAAAATTATATAAACAAAAAAGAGCTACGGGGAAACCGCAGCTCTTTCTGTTTAAAACTAACTATTCGCTTATTAATCTCTAAGCGGGTGATGGGAATCGAACCCACGCTATCAGCTTGGAAGGCTGAAGTTCTACCATTGAACTACACCCGCAAAAATAAAATATCGGGACGACACGATTTGAACATGCGACCCCCTGGACCCAAACCAGGTGCTCTACCAAGCTGAGCTACGTCCCGATGTTATGAAATGATTATGCCATTCAGTCATTCCAATGAAAAGATGGTGCGCGTGGAGGGACTTGAACCCCCACGTCGTGAAACGCTAGATCCTAAGTCTAGTGCGTCTGCCAATTCCGCCACACGCGCACAATTTAAAAAATATGGTGGGACATGAAGGGTTCGAACCTTCGACACCCTGATTAAGAGTCAGGTGCTCTACCAACTGAGCTAATGTCCCTTGTAAAAAATGGCGGAACCGACGGGATTCGAACCCGCGATCTCCTGCGTGACAGGCAGGCATGTTAGGCCAACTACACCACGGTTCCACATTGAATATATTCCTCTAAGGAATAAAATTGGTTGCGGGGGCAGGATTTGAACCTGCGGCCTTCGGGTTATGAGCCCGACGAGCTACCGGGCTGCTCCACCCCGCGTCATTGTAAAATATGCTATTGGTGACCCGTAGGGGAATCGAACCCCTGTTACCTCCGTGAAAGGGAGGTGTCTTAACCGCTTGACCAACGGGCCACATATGTAAGACTCTGTCTGGCGGAGAGAGAGGGATTCGAACCCTCGAGACGCTTGTGGCGCCTACACGATTTCCAATCGTGCTCCTTCGGCCAGCTCGGACACCTCTCCATATATGGCTCCCCGAACAGGACTCGAACCTGTGACAACTCGATTAACAGTCGAGTGCTCTACCAACTGAGCTATCAGGGAATATAAGCAATTGCTTCATATATGTAAACTATAAAACATGAGTGACACATACATGTACACATGTGATGTAGAATACTCGCTTGGCGGCGTCCTACTCTCCCAGGACCCTGCGGTCCAAGTACCATCGGCGCTGGAGGACTTAACGGTCGTGTTCGGGATGGGTACGTGTGGAACCCCTCCGCTATCGCCACCAAACGGG
>NZ_JCAIUM010000030.1:0-45360 GCF_059445545.1 Paenibacillus sp. Y568 | reverse complement strand
GGATGGTTTCAGGATACATGGTTCCGTCATTCCCATCCTCGGTTGTAAAGTTAGATTTCATTTCATGAAATCTCTGTTTTTTCGCGCTGTAAAGCGCTTATACAGAACTTGTCATACTGTCCCGTTAGTTCAATCAATTATCTTCCAAAATGCTATCTACTCAGCTTTAAAGGTGATTTCCTTACTCATTAACTTTTACAAACGCCAACATTTCATTAACGTACTCTCGTGCTTAAGCGAGTATAGAAAGTCCTAGATAGAGTAACAACAAACTTACAGCTGTCGATTTCAACTGGTTACCCTTCCAATTCTTCGCGTTTCTTTTCCACAAGTTCGTTCACATCAAACATCTCTATTGGACCAAGACCCCTTTCGTTCAACTGTTTCTGAATATCAATGTTTGAATCAAGTTTTTCAATGGTTCCCTTTTCTGTATCCAGAAGTCCATACTCCGTTTTACTATCATAATCGACTCTTTTGTAAAGCACATAGACAGCATTCCATCCGACTTTTTCTACACTAGGTTCAACCACTTGTGGGGAACCATCAGGTTTTTTTTGGATAAAATTAAGCCCAGGGTTGCCCCCATATAAACGATACTCGTTGGGCAAAATGAGAATTTCTGGCTGACCATCCCTATAATCATAGACTGCTGATTGAATACATCCTGATAAGGTTAAAATTATTATGGGCAACATAAACATAAAAAACTTTCGCATTTATTAGTCCTCCTACCAAAACGAAGAATTTAAAATAACTCATTGGAATTAGCGATTTGAATGAGCAACAACGGTTTATGCCACATACCATTAACTTGAGTTGTCTTTCAAAACTGCTTCATGTGTAGAGCAATTACCTTGAATTTAAGTTCGTGATGTTATTGAGCAATCCTGCCCGTTAGCTTAATCAAGGAATCCATAAGCATTCTCTGATTTTTCACAAAGTTTCTTCGTTATTTCTCCCATATTAGCTTTCAATTTCTCAATTAGTCCTCTTTCAATTATTAATGATTCAAGAACAGATACTACTAACACTTCCTGAACCCTTTCATTACTTAAAGCCATTTCTTCAAGAAAATTAAAAATACTTTTTCCAACAATTCCCTCATAATGAGTCTTTATTATGAACGGAGTAACCACAATACCAAATATCACGTGTGGTAAATCTTCCTGAAGCCATTCAATTTCCTCTTCATAGTACGGCTTTATTTGTGGTACTTCAGCTAATAATCGTTTAGTTAAGTCTTCATACTCCAAATTAATTCACCCCAAATAGTCCTTAAAAATGCTATTGTTTCAAGTATAGCTTAAGATGAGTTTCCGTACTAACCTGCCCGTTAGCGTAACGAAGGGCTGCTGTTTGGCTGCCCTCATAAAATTAAACTATCGTTACCTGTTAGCTTAATAAGGGGGTAATTAAAATCAACAAAAATGAAGCACCAGTCAGTATAAGAGTTGACGTCTTGGATAATTTCTTTATTCTCTTCCCAATATACCATCCTGAATACTGTAACTTATTGCTATAAAGAACAAAAAATAAGTTTATTACTGCAATCCATGTTAACCAGCCATACTCAATGTTCTTTAAGTTAAAACCAAGCGTTGAATAAGCATAGCCCAACAAAGCACCAAACAACCCACCAAAGATTGATAATAATATAATGATACGTAAAACTTCCAAAAAATGAAACTTCATTTAATTCCCCCTCACTGATAAGGTACTCATCACACATATGTCCTAATCTGAAATGGTCATTGATTTAGTAATCACCTTTAAATTGGAATAACTTGAGTTTTACTCTAAAATTCGTTATTGAGTTAGGAATACCTCTATCTGCTAAAGATAACTGCCCGTTAGCGTAATGGAGCGTTACCAGGTAAGGACGATAAAGTGATTCGAGTATACTCTGATGGTCGTAAAATGGAAGTCATTAGAGACGGAAATGGAAACCAGGAAGAGATCAAATTGGATGACCCCGAAAAATGAAGTAAATCGAAGAAAAACCGTGTTTGGCATGTTGGCCAAAACTCGGTTTTTTTCATTGTTCCACGGAACGCTAATCGGCTGTCACAGTCCAATTCGGCTGAATTTGGAGATCCGGAAGCCAGACATATTCACAAAACTAGTAATTTTGGACATATGTCTTATGAAGCTTGCGATAAGTGGATATCTATGTAAGACAATTATAAGACCACAAAATGAGGTTCAATGAGGTAATTTATGTGATATCGGTGGTTGAGGAATTTAAGGTAATAAGATGGGGCATTAAGGACTGTTTTGAACTGTGTCCCGATGGATTTGGTGTTTTCATGCCTTATGATAAGAGGGAAGATCTTAAGAACTTACCTTATAATTTCGCAATTGAATGTTAATCACGAAACCTAAACTAACCATATTAATTAGTAAAGAGCTTCCTCCAAAACTAATAAAGGGTAATGTAATTCCGGTTAAGGGCATTAAACCTATAAACATACCTATATTTTCAAAAATTTGATAAAGAAACATAGAGATCATTCCAATTATTATTATTGATCCTTCACGTCTTTTGCACTCTAATGCAATGATGATCAATCGATAAATGAGGAAAAAATAGAGTAACAGAATTACCGATACGCCGATAAACCCAAATTCTTCTGCTGCTACAATAATGATAGAATCTGAATAGGTATACGGCACAAATCCAGATTGAACGGAAGTACCCTTCATGTACCCTTCCCCGAACATTCCCCCAGATGCAATTGCTATCTTAGCATTTTGGGTATGATAATTTGCATCTTTGCTAGCTTGATCAGGTAAAAGCCATGGATCTAATCGATTTAAATAGTGTTGTTTATTCGTACTACTTAGATATGATGAAATCTGATCGTGAAACGCAATGTATGATTTAATTCCTATAAAGAGACAGGCTGATATAAGAATCAATATAATGATGGTATGTGTGTATTTTATATTGCCTATCCACAGAACTCCTAGCAGTATGATCAAATAACAAAGGGCATTTCCCATATCGTTTTGCTTTATAACTATCCCAAAAGGTATGAATGTTAGTAATGAGAGAGGTATAATATTCTTCCAAAAGGAAAGTTCCATATTATCTTTCTGAGTTAGTAATGCAGAAAGAGAGATGATAAGAACAAGTTTAAATAATTCAGCTGGCTGAATATTAAGGCCAATTACCGGGATTTTAATCCATCCTTGTGCCCCATTCATTGAATCTCCAATAAATAAGGTTAAGACAAGAATTAATATACCTCCAGTGAATAGAAACCAATGGTACTTAAGAATGATTTGATAATTTATAAAAGATACTCCAAAGAAACATATAAATCCCAAAATATAATAAAATATCATTCGTTTATCTGATCCTTCAAATTTAGGCCATGCTGAGATTCCACTACGAATTAGGACTATACTAACCATCATAAATAACAATAAAATTACAACAATATACCAATCAGCATTTTTCCATTTACTAAATATCCAAATCTCCTCCAAAGTTACTATAAGAGAATTCAACTTTAAGTATTAATTACCGTTACATTTACTAGAGTTCACATCCTTCAGTTCACAATATTTAACGGTATCAGTATTAATAACGCTAAATATATAAAAAGGTTATAAATATTCTAGTTTTTCTCAATTTATACTCTTAAAAGTTGCAATGAATGGTCAGGGTACCTATCGACGCGAGCTTCTTACAAAGCAAACCCGATTTCGGGCAAATTTCGTCCCCAGCTCCGACTTCCTCTTTCGGATCGGACGCAAAAAAACGTCCTCTGTTCGCATACTGAACTGTGACCGTATTTGTGGAAAGTTTGAAAAAGAAGACCTTTAAGAGGCAGTTAATAGGTGACTCCTAAATTCATCGGGAGTCATTTTTTTTAATGCCCATTGATATCGTTCGGAGTTATAGTAGGCGATATAATCACCAACCCTTGTTCGCAACTCAATGAGGGTCATACATGACTTGTACTCCAAATCATCCTTCATATGGCCAAAAAAACTCTCCATGGAGGCATTATCCCAGCAGTTTCCTTTCCGTGACATGGACTGGATAAACCCAGCTTTGTGTACGAGAAGTCGGAATTTAGGATGAGTATAGTGCATTCCTTGATCCGAGTGCAAAAGCGCCTCTGGATGAAT
Organism: Paenibacillus sp. Y568; assembly: GCF_059445545.1. NCBI lineage: Bacteria > Bacillati > Bacillota > Bacilli > Caryophanales > Paenibacillaceae > Paenibacillus > Paenibacillus sp. Y568. Next base: position 41,217 of record NZ_JCAIUM010000030.1, on the reverse strand, counting down.
ATTACCGTCCAGTCGCTCGAGTAGTTTCTCCAGTGTTCGTTTTACAATTGGCATTGCCAATGATGAAGAGAGGTGGTGGGCTAGAATTTGTCTCGTAGCTCCGTCTTTCACCACGGATAAATAAGCACATTGTCCATTTCCATAATGTAAATAGGTAATATCCGTCAGTAGGACTTTCTCAGGCTCTCCTTGGTCGAATTGACGCTTCAATAGGTTAGGACAGGTTAAATGTTCTTGTGTGGCTTTCGCCATCTTACGGTAGGGATTCGCTTGTCTAATCGTGGCAACAAGCCTATATTTCTGCATTAATCTTCGGATCTTTTTGTGGTTCATGATGATCCCATTATTTCGTTCAAGCCACATCTTAACGACCAACGCCCCAGCCTTACCATCTAAAGCGTCAAATTGTTTCTTAATAAGCCAAACGTCACGCTCATCTGCCTCCTAACGTAGTTGCCTGGATTCTTCAGCCGAAAGCCAGCGGTAATATCCACTTAAACTCACACGGGCTAACCTGCACAGGTAACGTGTCATTCGTTGTAGGCCATGCTTACGAAGGGTATGGTTGATGATTTGAAAGCGCTCGGAGGACGTTAACGTTTCCTCTGCATTTTCTGCTTTTCGAGCGCCTCCAGCTTTTTTAAAAAGTCGTTCTCCATCTCTAGTGACTTGATTCGTGCTTCCGCACGTTTAAGCTTTTCCACCGTAGAAAGTTCTCCTGCCACTTTTCTGCCGGTAGATCCTTTTCCTCGTTGCTCCACAAGTAATCCGGCTTCTCCATGGGTATTGTATGAATTACGCCAACGACTTAGACAATGCTTGGGCTTATTACGGCCGATAACATCCAAGTCAAATCCCGCTTCAAGAGAAACTTCCATTGGGGTTTGACCTTCCTTGTAGGCTTTAAGCGCAGCTAGCTTAAATGTAGACGAATACGTAATACTCTTCTCCGTCACATTCTCCACATTTGGATTCATCTCTAGCTGTCTGATCTCATTTTCGTTGAATATCTTTGAAGTGCCTCGCGTTTTGTTCATAGCTTTTCCCCCGCTTTTTTATCCATTAGTTCGATTAAAACACAAATGACCCGCAAGAGGGTCACTTTTTTCAAAGTTTCTATCTTACGGGTCACAGTTCATACCTGAACAGAGGACGTTCTTCATTTATCGTAGAATTGCTTTAAATGACTATGGTGATTTGTGCTGAAGATGGTCAGACATGTTCACAAAACTAGTATTTTTTGTACATATGTCTATTCTTTTTGGAAAAAAACTTGTTCCTAATAGTATGGGGGGTGGTTATTGTATTATCCGTATAGAAAGGTGGGACATAGAAATAACTTTTTTATGTACTCATCTCAGGCATTGGAATACAACCTCATCTGTCCACTCTCCTAAACCGTGAAATATTGTTCTCATATATCATCAATGATACTATAATATAAATTAGAAATATTATATATTTTATATAATGTTTTCTAAATATGACTTTTTCGAATCTTTTAACTTTTTAGAATGCGAGGATTGAAAATAGGAAATAATTATTGGTATAGAAAAGAAAGGTGGAAAAAACATGTTTAAAAAGCTAGTTTTAGCAACTTCTGCAATAATGTTTATTTCAGGAGTAACCCTAACTGCGAATTTATTAGCGGATCCTAGTAATAATGGTATTTCCTCGAGTTCAAAATTAAGTGCTCCAGTAGAGTCATTAGCGAGCCCTAATGGTACTGATATTCGCTTAGGTCCAGAATTAAGTGCCTCAGAAGAGTCAGAAATAGATCCAGATCTGAATGTAGATCCCAAAACGGTTAGCATAGGATCGAAACCAAGTGTTACAGAAAAGGTAACAAATTCTACTGATAGTTTGGGTTCAGAACTAAGTACTGCTGAAGAGACTAGAGGTGTGCCTCTCTCAGATCTTAGAGACATAGATGAAATTGTTACGCACTATGGTAATTTTGTCCGAACAAACGAGCAAACTATCTTCGATGAATCTCAAATTGCACGAGAACATAAGAACATTGGTCCAGAGACAATGCAAATAATTCTTGATTACGGAATCTTTTTACGAAAAGAAGAATCTTAAATTTTATAAAGAAGGAGCAGTTGTCATCGACAACTGCTCCTTCTTTATTTTTTTAGTTACTCTACATATCCATTTCCAGATATAGGACCTGTACCGATATTGAACTTCGATGGCATAAGTACCCGCTGGGACCTGATTCCAAATTACTGTAGCATTAGCCCAATTTTATATTTCATTACTTCTTAAGTTCCTGTGGAATCAAAGGAACTCGATGCAGCAACGAAGGCTTCTAAAGAGGTTAAAGTAGCTGTTGAACAAGTGGCAACTGCTGCTTTGATGGAGGTTCCTAAAGACACGATCGATGTGCTTCCTCTAACAGCTATCATTATTCCTGAAGTGTTTTTAAATTCGGATCCAAACACTCTCAAAACATAAATCGTTATTGATTTGTAAAACAATACGGACAACTAGATGAGCCCATTTGGGTAAATAAAGAATCATTAGAGTTGATCGATGGATATAGAAGATATTTGGTTGCTAAGCAACTAGAAATGCCGAGTGTACCTTTTGCCTATCGCTAACTATGCTTCATTTTTAGTTTGGCTGAAAATAAAAGTTAGATTCTTTAAACCTACCGTCACTAACGTTCCGGTTCCGAGCAGCTCACAGACGAGAATGACCTCTTTCATCTCATCGATTTATTACTCTTCATGAAGGTTGTGGACAACTTAGGAGACGTGCCAAATGATCCACAAATTCGTTAAACTAAGGGTACCTTGCTACGCAAGCTTTTAGATCGAAAGCAGTCTCCCCACGCCCACCCCTACTTTAAGGTGAACTGGAATTTTGTGTTGACAACTACAACCCAGGATGGTAAAGCCTTGCGAGTTGGACACAGTTCACCTTATCCCGACCAGTGTATCAATTCTGGACTTTAGATGACACCGATTGATTGATTGATTGGCTGCCATCTAATTGGGAAAAGGTGCGTATGGATATGATCCTGCCGTCATGCATCGGGGAACGGCTCCCGGTATTGTATCCTACAATACGCCTACTAAAAGTTAATTTATGTATTCAGAATCTATGGATATATTGGTTTTTCTACTAGTAAATGATATAATCATAAATGTAAAAACAGGAAAGTATTAACAGCAAAAATCAACCAAGGAGTGAAGGAAATGGCCATTGATGTGTACATTAATTTTAATGGGAATTGTCGTGAAGCCGTTACATTTTACGCAGAAGTATTTGGAGCAGAACAACCACATATCATGTCCTTTGGAGATACACCACCAGATCCAGCATTCCCTCTACCAGAAGAAGCCAAGGATTTAGTTATGCATGCAAGATTAATTATTAATGGAAGCACTGTTATGTTCTCAGATGTATTCCCTGGTATGCCTTTTATTGTAGGAAACAACATTAGTCTCTCTATTGTCAGTAAAGACATCGATGAGGTTAAATCTTTATTTGATAAGTTAAAAGAAGGCGGCAAGGTCGGGATGGAATTACAACAAACATTCTGGAGCCAATGTTACGGTAGTGTCATCGATCAATTTGGGATTGAATGGCAATTCAACTACGACAGTGGAGAAACAGTTATGTAAATAATGAATAATAACTTTCCAACAATACACAAAGGATATGGAACTCCCCTATGGGATATAATTCCATGTCTTTTCGTTTAATAATTCCCGCATCTATTTAATTAATCCATCTGAGATATCGCTAACATTACCAATCTTTTCTATATCCCCATTACATAATTCCAGAATTCTATCATTTCACATGACAGTCTAGTTGATTTCCATTGCTTCTAGTAATAGAATGAAATAATCTTAATGAAAAGGATGCGCGAAAGCAATGTCGTTTACTGTCCCACGCAAGCTTAGTATAAGGTCATTACTCTTTTTCACTATAATCATGCTAGCAAAAACTTATTTTGCCTGGTATTTTCTATTTGAAGATGGCCCCTCTTGGAATACATGTCTTAAAGAAGTCCCCTTTATTCTGCTCGTATTTTGTTTAATCGAATGGTTTGCTACGAAACGAAAACTCGCTGTTTATATGACGGTTAATCTACTGATTACCATTTTGTTCTTTTCTTTAATTATATATCATAGTCATTTTGGTATTATTGCTACCTTCCAAGTGTTTGAACAAGTCAAACAAGTTGGAGCAGTTAAGAAGAGCATTTTTTCAGTTATTCATCCACAATATATACTTATCTTTTTGGATATTATTATTATTGGTTATGTCATGTTCAGACGTCAAAAAGCACTTGTATGGAAGAAAGCTATGTCACATCAAGCGAACCATAAAGTGCTTGTCTCGTTATTCTGTATTTCCATTGTATTATGTTCATGGAGTATTTTCCCTAACCGTGCAAGTATGAACGAAACGGTAAAAGCTGAACAAATGGGTCTTCTTAATTATGAAGCCTACTCTCTGCTGGCTCACCAAGAAGAAGAACCGATTGTTTCTTCTAACATTACACAACATGTAATTAATGAGACCAAAGGAATTACAGCCTCCGTTAAACCTGTCTTATTTGGAGCTGCCAAAGGAAAAAATCTTATTATTATTCAAATGGAGTCTTTTCAGAACTTCTTAATAAACCTATCCATTGATGGACAAGAAATAACACCTAACATGAATAAGCTCGCGGGAAGCAGTTACTATTTCCCACGTTTCTACCAGCAAGTTGGACAAGGGAACACTTCTGATGCCGAATTTATCGTGAACACTTCGTTTTATGTTCCACCAGATGGTCCTGCAACACAGCGATACGTAGATCGGGAGCTTCCAAGTTTACCGAAACTACTTCAAGAGCATGGTTATGACACTGCTACGTTCCATACAAATGATGTTGAATTTTGGAACCGTGGTGAGCTTTACAGTGCATTAGGATTTAATCGTTACTATGACAAGAGCTTCTTCGGTGAAGAGGATTCGGTATTCTATGGATCTTCTGATGAAACGCTATATGAGAAGACGGCTGCCCAGCTAGCCATCATGGATCAGAAAAACCAACCTTTCTATTCACACGTGATCTCTATGTCATCACATAATCCATTCTCGATTCCAGAAGAGAAATATAAAATGACTCTCCCAGAGCGATTCGAAGGTTCTTTTTTTGGTGATTATATCCGTGCTGAGAATTATGCTGATTATGCACTTGGTCTTTTCATTGATCAGCTCAAGGAAAACGGAGTTTGGGATAATAGTGTAATCGTCGTATACGGAGATCATCGTGGTCTTCCTATCTTCTCTCTAAAAGACGAAGATACAACGTTATTACAGGAAATCCTTGGTCATGAATATTCTGAACGTGAATTGATCAATATTCCATTGATTATTTCATCTACTGGCATTACAAAACCGAGTGTTATGGAACAGTTAGGCGGTCAAGTTGATATATTGCCAACGGTTTCGAATTTGTTAGGCATATCCCTTGATGATCATATACATTTCGGACAAGATATCCTGAATCAAACAAGTTATAACCTTCTACCTCAACGCTATTATTTACCTACTGGCTCATTTGTAAACAATGAAGAACTATTCTTGTCAGGTAGCGGATTTGAGGACGGACAGCATTATACATTAGCAGGTGATGGTGTTAAATCGCTTAAAGCAACTGAAAGTGAATTTGAACGTGCTCTTGATCTCCTTCACTTGTCAGATAGCTACGTGACACAATTGCCTGAAAGAGATGTAGAGAAATAACGTCTATTATCCACATATCAAACATCAAACAAATCCCCTATAAGGTCTCTCTTTACGACTTGAGAAACCTTATAGGGGATTTTTATATTGAAATTCTGCAAAATAGCGTACTGCAATATGTCCTCACTTATACTTTTCGAAATACAACAACCGCATTGTTCCCACCGAACCCGAATCCATTGGATAACACGGTCTGAATCTTACACTCTCTTACCTCATTCGGTACATAATCCAAGTCGCATTCTGGATCGGGCGTCTCATAATTAATGGTTGGTGGAAGAACTCCCTCCATTAAGGCTTTGACGGATATCACAGCTTCCAATCCTCCGGCTGCACCAAATAGATGACCCGTAGATGCTTTGGTTGCACTTACCTTCAACTTATACGCATGACTGCCAAATACTTTCTTGATCGCCTGTGTCTCTGCCTTATCTCCGAGTGGTGTTCCTGTTGCATGGGCATTTATATAGTCCACTTCTTCTGGTAATATTCCGGCATCCTGTAATGCAGCATTCATGGCTCGAACAGCTCCCATTCCGTTGGGGTCTGGAGCTGTTATATGATAAGCATCTGCCGACTGACCGTATCCAATCACCTCAGCTAATATAGTGGCACCTCTACGCTGTGCATGTTCCCATTCCTCCAGGACCAATACCCCTGCACCCTCCGACATGACAAATCCATCCCGATTCATCTCAAATGGACGACTGGCTTGTTGTGGATGATCGTTAAACGTAGACATCGCCTTCATGTTGCAGAATCCTCCGAAAGCTAGCTCATTAATCGGAGCTTCCGCTCCTCCAGTAATCATCACGTCAGCCATCCCATTCCTAATCAGATGGAAAGAGTCTCCGATCGCATTATTCCCCGAAGCACAAGCATTAACAGGTGTGTTGTTCGGTCCTTTTGCTCCTAAATGAATAGATAACTGAGCGGAGCCCATATTGGCAATCATCATTGGAATCAGAAATGGACTGATGCGTTTCGGACTTTTTTCGAGCATTGTTTGATGATTATCCAATGTCGTCTGAATGCCACCTATCCCTGTCCCAATACTAACGCCGACACGATGTGCATTGGATTCGGTTATCGTTAAATTTGCATAATCTACAGCCATTTTACCTGCAGCGACAGCAAATTGAACGAAACGATCCATATGCCGTAATTCCCTTTTATCAAAAAATGATTCAGGATTAAAATCAGCTGCCATCCCAGCGACCTGAGTAGTGAAACCTGATGGATCAAAGCTTTCTATGCGTGATATCCCCGACTCCCCTCGAATAAGTCGATCCCAAAAGGGGTCAATCTGTGATCCAAGTGGCGAAATGACACTGATTCCGGTAACTGCAACACGTTTTTGCATATATGAACACTCTCCTTTAATTTCAATTATAAATCGGTCTCTGGTTCATGAACCTGTGGGTGTAGATACCAGTTAAGCAATAAACCTGCTTGTGTAAGTCCTGCGCCAAATCCGTAGATTAGGATACGCTCCCCATCTTGGATCTTACCTTCACGAATACCCAAATCTATAGCCAGTGGAATGGTAGCCGCTGATGTATTACCGAAATTCACTAAACTGTAAATCGTTCGTTCAAGCGGAATCTCCGTCCGCTCGCAGATCGGTTCAATAATACGTAAATTGGCACTGTGAGGAATAAACCAATCCACATCATTTATGGTTAGAGCGCTTTTCTCTAGAAGAGCTTTGATCCCCTCAGGTACATTTCTAACAGCCCAACGAAATACTTCCTTCCCGTTCTGTACAAGTGCTCCAGTATTACTAAGATCCACTCCATTCAACTTCTCAGCTGTACCATTTAAATATACATGAGCACCACCGATCCCTTCGGTCTCATGATGGTACGCGACAAAACTTGTATGTTCTGGGTCAGCTTCCACAAGTACAACGCCAGCACCGTCACCGAATAAGATACAGGTTGAACGATCCGTATAATCGGTAATTTTGGACATGGCATCCGCACCAAACACGAGAACTTTACGATGTAATCCGGATGCCACCATGCCGTCAGCTACGTGAAGTGCATATGCAAATCCTGCGCAAGCGGCACTGAGATCAATAGCTCCAACGGAACGAGAAATTCCAAGTTTGTCTTGAAGCAAAGCTGCTACGCTGGGAAAAACAAAATCTGGTGTAGAAGTCGCTACAAGAATGAGATCTACATCTTTCAGAGATTTATCGTATCTTCGCATTAAGTCTTGCGTAGCAGATACGCACAAATCACTTGTATATTGATCTGGTTCACTGATGCGGCGCTCTCGAATGCCCGTACGTTGTACAATCCATTCATCATTTGTATCTACTAACTTTTCTAAATCGAAATTGGTCATTCTTTTGACGGGTACATAGGAACCAATGGCAGTGATACGTGCTTTCGATTGCTCCATTATCTCACGCTCCTAGTTGTTATCTGGTATTAGTACCTGATACTATTTTTTATAATAACACATAATCATCCATTTTAATACTGTTTCCAATCGGGATAGATACTACTATCGAAACTAATGGACATAAGCAAAAAACTCAGCATGTGAGGTGCTGAGTTTTCGACGAGATGATTATTTTTTACAAACATACCGTTCAATTTTCATGTATCTTCGGAATTACCAAGGCTCCCGAAAGCCCTGTCTCCTGTTCTCAATTACGCTATTGAATTTAATCTTTAGACCCTCATACCAAGATGGAGCATCCTCAATTACGGTATCGCTATTCTCTAAGGACCATAACAATCTCGAGAACCCATACAGATTAGCGAACCTTTTAAATTTAGGCAAAAGGCTTAACTCTTCGTCATCTACCGTCATGATTGAACGATATCCTTTTAAGAAATCCTGTATACATTGTGCCGAATGTGAATCATGATTGTCATACAGATCAGCGAGCGTTGTGATAATATCCATGGCATACCAGTGGTACATCATATCATCGAAATCTATGACTTCGAACCCTTGTTTACTCTCATCAAAGAATACGTTGTCCAATTGAAAATCATAGTGAATTAATCCAAAGCTTTCTTCCGATGTGGGTAACGATTGGAGCCATTGTGTCAATCTCTTCAGTTCTTCCATTGCATCATGCTCTTGTGGATGTTTACGCAACACATTCTCAATATCTTGTAATATATCCTGCCAACTCTTTCTTCTGACATGTGCCGGTTTATATAATTTAGATAGAGTATGAAGGGTTGCTAGAGATCTTCCCCAATTTTCACTTTGTATTCCCGTTAAGTTATCATCCAAGGGTATTCCTTTAGCTGCGCTAAAAACAACGGCATAATACGACCCTTCCGCAGTTGTTACTGACTCAATCATCTTATCCGCTTTGGATGCAATAGGAAATACACAGGGGAACTCATGACTTCGTAAGAATTCCATGAAGTCAAGCTCTGCTATGATATTCTCCAGGTTGTTCTCCTGTTCATACGAGAACCGCAAGAAATATGTATCATGGTTATGTTCAAAAATATACACAAAATTACTACTCGCCCGCCAAAATTGTAATGATCCTTCCTCATGTTCCCACAACTGAATCAAACGTTGGGCAACGGTGTCCGAAGATAGGCCTGTCACCATATTTCTCAGGTTCATCATTTTTCATATTTCCTCCCGCTACTTTCGAGAGGGACTAACTTATTCAACAATTAGCCCTCTCCCCAGTATGTAATGTTGATTATTTTCACTTTTCAACACACCTCACCCCTTCCAGAATGTTCGAATGATAACAAGCTACTTACAATACATATATTACCTTCGCTATTGTTCAATAGATGTATAAAGAATTGTTTTATTTAAAAAATCCGCGTTATCGTAAAACATCAGCCACACATCTAAATCCCATATGTCCCGTGGAGCTATCGATCGTATTGAATGTGCGTGCTGCTATCCGATATCGGTTACAGTACGAACGATGGCACAGATAGGAGCCCCCTTTGATTAACTTAATCGAAGGGTCTAGCAAGATGTTGGTCGCATCAGACGGTTGATTCGAAAAAGATTCCTCACTCCATTCCCACACATTCCCTAACATATTATACAGTCCAAATGCGTTGGCATCATAACTGTCTACTGGAGCAGTACCTACGAATCCATCCTCGCCACTATTCGTATGTGGGAATTCCCCTTGCCATATGTTACAGTGATGTTCGCCATCTTCATGGAGTTCATTTCCCCATGGGTATTTCCTGTCTATTACGCCACTAGAGGCAGCATATTCCCATTCAGCTTCCGTAGGTAGCCGTTTACCAGCCCAATTTCTCAGCATCTGTCTCATAGCCTGTCTCCTCAATGAAACGTGCAAATTGTTCGTTCGTTACAGCATATGTATCCATATAAAAGGAAGGAATGTACACTTCTCTTCGAATTTGGTTTCGAGACTTGCATCATGATCACACTCCATAATTAAAAATGAAAACTGCCGATTATTATTCGGCAGTCCGTTATAATATGTTGTATTAATTAATACTATTTACTTCTGTTTACTTACCAATTTACTTGCTTCATTATGTTGGTTTACAGGGATGTTCTTCCCTACCGTCACACGACGTACAACACGGCGTTCTTCATAATCTGCAATCGCATAATGTTGTGTAGCTAAGTTATCCCAGATGACGACATCCCCTTCTGTCCATTGCCAACGAACTGTATTTTCTAGACGCTCAACGTATGAGTTAAAGATACTACGTATTTTTTCAGATTCACTTGTACTGAATCCTTCTATTTTACTGACAAAACCACCTAACAGTAGATGCTTTTTCCCAGTTTCAGCATGGACATGCACTACAGGATGTCTCGTCTTAAACACAGTGGATTCAAAACTTGCCCGGTATTTCTGAATATTCTCGTCATCACCCAACTTACTTGGGCTAAAAGCAGCATAGTCGTACTCATTCGTGTGAATTGCCCATAAATCATCTGCTAAAATTCTTAGTTCTTCAGGCCGATCTTCATAAGCTGTGTTTGTGTTCGCCCAGACCGTATCTCCTCCTACGGATGGAATCGTTACACCTCTTAAAATAGAGTATTTTGGCACTTCCGGTACGAACGTTACATCCGTATGCCAATGGTTAGCTTTAGCACCATGAATAGAATCCAACTCGAATATCGCACTCGTATTATCTTTTACAGGTACTGTTGGATGAGCATATAATTCACCTAATCGTTTGGAAAATTCCTCTTGGCTTGCGTCATCTAAATGATTCTGTCCTTTGAAGAACACAACTTTGTGTTCCTGGATCGCTTGCTGAATTTCATTAAACACTTCTGGATCTAACTCCCCGCTTAATTGAACCCCTTGAATTTCGGCTCCAATACGCCCTGCTACAGGTACCACTTTTAATTGCTGTTGTTGTGTTGTCATTTCATGATTCCTCCTCATTTTTATTTGGATTATTTTTTCAAAAGAAGTGCACTTGACTCATTATGTTGATTCTTCGGTACGTTCTTACCTACGGTCACACGACGCACGATACGTCGTTCTTCATAATCAGCAATCGCATAATGTTGTGTAGCTAAGTTATCCCAGACCGCCACATCGCCTTCAGTCCATTGCCAACGTACTGTATTCTCTAGACGTGTCACGTAAGATTGATAAACGCTGATTAAGCTTTCAGATTCACTACTTGAATATCCCACAAGTTTCCGAGCAAAATTTCCTAGAAGTAAATGCTTCTTGCCGCTCTCCGCATGTACATGAACAACAGGATGTTTGGTATTGAACACCGTTGATGCGAAAGAATTCCGGTATTTCTCCTCCGCTTCCTCATCTGTTGCTTGGTTAATTGTCAATTTGGCATAACCAAATTCATTGAAATGAATTCCCCATAGCTCATCCGCTAGTTTTTTCAAACCTTCAGGTAGATCTTCATAAGCTGTATTCGTATTGGCCCAGACCGTATCACCACCCACGGAAGGAATGGTTACACCTCTTAGAACGGAGTACTTCGGCACTTCAGGTACAAATGTAACGTCTGTATGCCATTGATTGGCTCTTGCGCCAGAATGTGAAGCAATCTCTAAGATCGAACTTGTATTATCTCTAACGGGTACGGTCGGATGAGTGTATAGCTCGCCTAGTAATGTCGAGAACGCCTCTTGACTCGCATCATCTAAGTGATTCTGTCCTTTGAAGAAAACTACTTTGTGCTCCTTTATTGCCTCTTTGATCTCATTGAACACCGCGGGATTTAACTCTCCACTCAATTGAACCCCTTGGATTTCTACTCCGATACGACCCGCGACAGGAACTACTTTAATTTGTTGTTGGTTTGTCATTGTTTTTCCCTCCAGAATATTATTTTTTGCTTCATCTCACATATCACATCTAGATAGCTAATTTTGAAAGAAAAAAAAGAGATTCAGCAAAAGGGTATGAAGCCCTTTTACCGAATCTCTGACCGAACAGTCGATTCTTTTCTTTGGTTTAATAAACTACTTGAACATGATGTAGTGTGGGTGTGATGTTGAATTGAACGTATCAAAACAAGGTCAGAAATAGTCTGTCAACCATTAAATTTATTATTCCCATGAATTTAGTTGGTATTAGGTATTGATAATGATTTAAATTCATGCTAAATTATAGCCAGTTCCATAAATCACGTGAATCCACTAGCCAACTAGAGATTCAGTAGAATGATGTTTCTGTCATTTTGCTGGATCTCTTTTTAATTATATATCTCTGGAAGGGTGAGAAAGATCCATGGTATCCACATTAGAAATTGCACAAGTCAGCAAATCTTTTAAGAATGATAATGGGAGTGTTCATGTCCTCGATCAATTAGATCTTTCGGTGAAAGACGGGGGAATTCGTAACCATCATCGGTCCAAGTGGCTGTGGTAAGAGTACATTACTCAAGCTCATAGCAGGTCTAGATTTAGACTTTCAAGGTCACATTGAAGTAGGGTCTCAAGAAGTTCACGGTCCCTCCAAGGACAGAGGTTTTATTTTTCAAGAACATCGCTTATTTCCTTGGCTAACGACGGAGAAGAATATTGCGAGCAACCTATCTTTGAAGGATCCGAATGTTCGCCAAAGAGTGGACGATCTCATTGCTCTCGTGAATTTAAAAGGATTTGAAAAAGCATATCCACGCCAATTATCCGGTGGGATGTCCCAACGCGTAGCGATTGCTAGAGCACTACTTCGAAATCCAAAGATTCTCTTGTTAGATGAACCTTTTGGTGCATTGGATGCTTTCACACGTTCTCATTTGCAGGAAGCTTTACACGACATTTGGGAAAGTAATAAAACAACGATGGTACTTGTCACGCATGATATTGATGAGTCTGTCTTCTTATCATCTAGAGTCGTTGTTATGGATGCGAAACCAGGTCGCATTAAAGCTATTGTGCCGATCGATCTTCCGTATCCTAGAACAAGAGCCAGCAAGGTTTTCCAAGAATACAGAACCGTAATTCTAGAACATCTCGATCACAAGATCGATGAGAAGGAAGATTTCAGTATATAAAATCCAAAATATATTTATATAAAAGAAAGGAACATGTTCATGAGCACAGTAGTACTTACGCAAAACAAAGAAAAATCGGTTAAGAAAAGAAAGCTGACGACGACCCGAGGAATCATTGTATTCCGTGCGTTATTTCTACCCATCTTGGTGCTGATCGTCTGGGAAATATTAACCCGAATAGACGTGTTGCCGTCCCTATTATTCTCATCTCCCTTCTTGATCGTTACACGAGGCTTTGAATTAGCTGCTTCAGGGAAACTGTGGGATCATATGGAGATCAGTCTAATCCGTGCTTTACTAGGCTTCTTATTAGGAGGTTTACTCGGATTACTATTCGGAATTCTGGTAGGGATGAACAGCCGATCTGAACACTATTTAAACCCTACTCTGCAAATGGCTCGTACCGTTCCTTTACTAGCGATCACCCCCCTATTTATCCTGTGGTTCGGGTTTGGTGAGCTATCCAAAGTCCTATTAATATCCCTAGGCTCATTCTTCCCATTGTACATGCAAGCCTTTCTCGGCATAAGAAATATCGATAACAAACTGTTTGAAGTGGCCAAAGTCATGGAATATAATCGTTTCCAACAAATCACGAAACTGATGTTACCCTCCGCACTGCCCAATATTCTATTAGGTGTCCGATTGTCATTAAGCGTCGCATGGATGTGCTTAGTCGCAGCTGAACTATTAGGTGCAGACCGAGGGATCGGCTTCATGATCCAAGATGCCCGATCCTTCATGCAGACAGATACCGTCTTTGTCGGCATTATCATCTTCGCCCTTGCAGGTAAACTCTCGGATTCATTTGTTCGTTTCTTGGAGCAGCGATTATTGAAGTGGCAGGATAATTTCAAGGCTTGAGTTGTGGGGATGTTGGATGGGTTTATAGGAGGGGAGTAAAAGACAGCTCCTTTTCTATATTATTATACGAATATTCTTGTTCTATATGGATTTTCGTTGTTAATCGAACGTTTGTTTTGGTTTCTTTATGATGCTTGGTGATGGGTTTCGTCATGGGATTTTCCGTTGACGTGAGGAAGGCGGTCGTGCTGATTATCACGAATGTTTCACTGTCATACGCCGCCGACCTTAATCCAAGTTACGAACGCTTTACAAGCAATAGTCCATCGATCAAACCAGAAGCCTGTATCCGCGCCTTAAATTTAGAGATCAGTAATTCCCTTTATTTCGTTACCGTAAAGATCGTATCATTTTCTTTAAGATACTTTATTCTTTCCAAATAATCTTGTTCTGCTTGAGTTTCTGTTAGTATATCATTGGAAACTAACAAGTCATAAAATGATTTCAACATCTGTGCTGATATAGGCATGGGATGTCTCTCGGAAGTAATCATCATTCTTTGACCGTCAATCAGGACAGAAGCTATTCTTTCAGCCTGAACAAGCTCAATCTGTACGCCGTTCCTGTCCATTACAAAATACATTTCCTTTCCGTTTGCAAGCACTAACTGTTGTACTTCTGTCCCGTTTGCCAAGCGACTCTGCATTTCTTTTATTGAGTAGCCCGGATTCGGATCATTTATCAAAAGCCAGTTAGCAAAATCTGTTGCGTCGACACCTTTAATTTCATATTTTTCCCAAACCATCCCCTTGTCCTTGCTAATCATTATGGAGTTATCATTCGTTACATACAGATACATCTCGTCGTCAATATATACTGCCTTATAATTTGAAGCGATAAGGTTGTCGATCAACTTCGGCACATCCAATTTAGTAAATGTTAAATCAAGCGGCATTGAGGCAGTCTTGGATTCGCCTTGGCTTAAAGCAGGTGTACGTTCTACCATAGATTCGACTACTGGGTTGACGAAACCCGGGGCCGCTTCCGTTTTGTCCAGTGCAGAAGTAGCAAAGATCGTAACGATACCGGATATAATCACAATAGCGAGCAGCATCGTTGTGATCGAGGCTTTCTTGGTTTTCATAATCGATATAATCCTCTCTTCGGTTGGATTTTTGGAAAAATTACTAATCATTGGGGACAACCCACTTTTCTTTTCTTCCAAACGTACAAGTGCCATGGCATAAGCAGGCTTCATGCTTTCTCCAAATGTCCATATGACCGTTTCATCACAGGATAGCTCGATGTCACGGTTGGCAAAGATGTACATGACCCACACGAAAGGGTTGAACCAATGGACACACACGCCAACAGTAAGCAACCATTTTTTAAGTGTGTCAAATCGCTTGATGTGAGTAAATTCGTGGGTAAGAATAAGCGTAAGTTGTTTTTCATCATTATAATCTAAATTTTTCGGCAAGAGTACAATAGGCTGAAAAATACCATAGGTAAGCGGAGTCAAAATTTTATCTAATTTCCGAATTTTTATCTTTCGCCATAAAGAGTTTGAATTCTGCCAGTTACTGATAAAGTCACTTTTAATAGGTAACGACATTTTGTAATTATTGCGACACCTTAGATGTGGGATGATGAAATACAAAGCGCATAACGTAAAACCAATAAGCCAAGCCAATATAATAAGTGATATTTGTGAAGTTATCTGCAGTGGTACGGTTGGTATAGTCAAATTGTCTGTTATGAGTGGCATGACAACCGTACCACCTTCTAAAAAGGATGAACTTTCCGTTATGGGAGTTACCTCTTGTACTGTAAATGTCCTCCTTAAATAGTTAACCACCGTAAAAATGCTAAACTGCGAATGAACAGAAACAGGTACTATCAGTTGGAATAACGCAACACCCCAAAGGAATATAAAAGTTATTTTGGGCAACTTGTGAATGAGCACGGAACGACAGAACATAACCGCAAGAATAAAGATTGAAGTCGAAAAACTTAATTCAAGTAACGACATCCCCCACTTCATTTCAAGCTCTCAATAAGTTGTTTTAAGTGATTAATTTCCTCAGTTGACAGCCGTCTCTGTTCCAAAAGTGAAGCAATCAACCTGTCGGGGGCACCATTATACATCTTGTTTATAAGTTCTGTTGTTTCGTGTTCTTGCGCCTGCTCTCTTGTAACAAGCGCACGGCATACGAAATTTGGCTCTTGCCGCTCAATCACCCCTTTATCAATGCATCTTTTGATGATGGTATAGGTCGTTGTCTTGCTCCAACCGACTTTTTCCTTTGTAATTTCTGCAATTCTCTTTGCGACGGTATCGCCATCTCTCCATAAGATTTCCATAATATTAAGCTCGCTGTCGAAAAGCTTCATAACCATATGAAAGCACCTCATTCATTATTATTCTATTGTAGTAGAACCACGTATTCACATTCTACTACAGTAGAATATTTTTAACTAGAGCGTTCTACCATTACTACATCATCTCACCTTTAAGGGCAATCGAAATTCAGGATAAATTGCACTAATGTCCGTTTGTGCATACATTCCGATTAAATAGACATGTCGAAACTCTAATAACAGCGAGGGTTTACATATGTTTTGCGCAAAAAAAACGATAATTTCAAAAATGGGATAATTAAATCATAGAAAAACCGCCTTACATTGAAGACGGTCAATTCTGAACTACCGTTACCTGTTAGATGAAGAAGAAAATTGAAGCGTATTCCACAAGATACTTATAATTAGAGTATTATTGCCACTAAAGCAGAAAATACAACTACAAAGATCGGAATAATATATAAACATTGCCTTTTTCTTTTAGGAACAAGAAATAAAATAATAATTATCATTAAAGCATATAATATTTCAGTGCCAAGCATATAAACATAGTTCCCCTTACTTATAAGAACATTTTCGTATTGCATGAATTTTTCATAATAGTTTACTGTAGAAAGATAGACTTTATATCCTTCAAATGCTATCGCTGAAATTGGAAACGCTGTAATAATACTGGAAATTAAGTGATTAGCATGAGAATACCAAATTATATAGGCTGGGATCGTTGATAGTAATGCAAGGATGCACCAAAAAATTATATATTTTAATGGAAAAGGTTCAAGTACTAACATTGTATATATGTAGTACGAAAGTAACATTGAAATAAGGAATATAAAAACACGTGTTGCCGCTAATTTAGGCGTGTAAGAATATACAGCTATCAAAGTGGAAATAAATATCCATATTCCCCAATTGCCTTCCGATGTATCCTAAAATTGAAATTTCATTAGGCATTATGGGTGAATCGAGTATTTTAGCAACGAAACCCAATGTAATTCCTAAAATGGATGAAAATAAAACTGAATATGCTATTTTCTTTTTGCCTACTCTAATATTAGTACGACGTATTCTATTAAATATTAAAAACACACTCATAAACAACCATCCTTCGGAAGTTCGAAACATATTGTTACATCTGACAAAGATGGTATTTCCACTTGCTATTTTTCAACAACCCATAGCCCGTTTGAAATACTATAACATACTTAACATTACCGGTTTTACCAATGGTTAGATTCTATACAATGGCGACCAATTCGAGGTTAAAGGCGCTAGCGAATTTCAGCGTATCCCATACTAAGTGGGAACGGTGTAGATCCAATGTAACACAATAACCGCTATAATTACAGTTATTAACAATACGTATATAAACGTCCCTATTTTAGCGATGCATTGATAGACCGAAAAAGACGCCTTCAAACCCTTCCAATGTACGATTAAGGGCATTTTATCCAATCCCATATCTAGGTAATCTTGTGTATCGACGTGAGGAAACGACAGGAACTCTTACAGAGTCAGAACTATAAAAATTCGCAGAAAAGCACAAGCAGATAATCAAACTTGTTACCTTAAATGCTCATCCTGCATTAGTGTCTGACGAAGATTTCGAAGCGATTCAAATACTCATGCGTAAGAAGGGGACGCATAAAAGTAACGGTAAAGAAAGCCTACTTTTCCTATATCGTTGTTTGCCCCCACCACCCAACCTCTCGGCTAGGAAATTGACGATCTTTGGGCATCTGTCTATAGATTTGACATAAACAAAGAAACCTGTCATATCTCAACTATTGTGATTCAGAACCATCATTGTTCAGTACACTACATGACTTGTCTGCCTGTCCTTATACTTTCTTAAGCAAATGTGTAAATCCAAAAATAGAGACTCAGTCATTTGATGGTATTAGTTAATCATCTTCACCTTCAGGATCTAAATCCGTGAATATCTCATCTAGTACTTTCTCCCTATTCTCGAGAAAACGTCTTGTGATGATATAGTGCAACGTATCTTCGTATCGAATTTCTGCAACAGGATGATCATCGAAGTTTAATATCTGTGCATCAGGGTAACCGAGAAGAATCGGAGAGTGTGTCGCTATGATAAACTGGGCGTCATTCCCCAAATCCTTAATGATACGTAATAATGCCAATTGCCGTGCTGGTGAAAGAGCTGCCTCTGGCTCGTCGAGTAAATAGATTGCCTTTTTCCCGAAACGATTGTTAAAAAGGGACAGAAAAGCCTCCCCATGCGATTGCTGATGTAAGGATCGCCCCCCATAATTCCCCAAACTCTCTGGCATTGTATCCAGATGTGAAGCAAAGTGATAAAAGGTTTCAGCCCTAAGAAAAAATCCATTTGTAATCTTTGGCATCCATGACAAACGAATATGATCACCCAATCCAGATTGGGAAGCGTCTACCTCATAGGTATTATTCTTACTACCACCTGCCGTATTAAAGCCACATTGATAGGCTATTGCCTCCAAGATCGTTGATTTCCCCGAACCATTTTCTCCAACGAAAAACGTGACATTCGACTTGAATTCAAGCGTGTTCAGATTCTTTATAGCTAAAATAGAAAATGGATATTCGTTATAGTTAACCTCATTTTTTCTCATCATCTCAAGACTTCGTAAGAACAAAATACCCTCTCCTAACCATTCTTCTACAATTCAGAAAGTACAATAATTGTAACATATTGACCTTCTTTTGTTGTAGCAATTAGGAATAGTCGTCAAATCCAGCGTTTCAGACGGGATAATCGCTCTAAAGTTGCGTTGACCATACAAACTCAAAAAACAGACATTTGCCATTTGCTTTCTATGGCGCCTGTCTGTTTCTTATATATTGGATAAACTGATCCTTAATTTTGAATAAGATCATTCAGATTACGGAAAGATACTCTTCTATCACTTATCTAATCATTAATTGGTATATCTGAACTCGTTCCGTCATTCTTCACAAGATATAAGTAAACTTTATTATCTTTAGGATTAACATAGGATATCGAATACATATACAATTCATTATTTTTCCATTCAATATATAAAAAAGCTCCAAGTTTTTTATTAATCAGACCGTCGTGATCAATAGCCTGATCATCATTAACAGGAAAATAATCTTTACGATTATAATCAGGCGTTTTGAAATATTCATATTTCCAATAGGAGTCACTACCATTTTCTGAATCGCTATTATGTGCTATCTCAAATTTTTCACTAAATAATGCTTGTACCTCTTCTTTTGTTAATCCCAATTTTAGTTTCTTTTTGATTTCCTTCATTTTCTCAATTACTTTTTGATCTTTTTCTTGAACTTCTCCAGCAATAGGAACGGTTGCCTTAGTTTCAGTAACTGTTGTTATTGCAATGGTTTTTGTATCCTCATTCCACTGAACTTGTCCACCCATTTTCTCCACAATTGCTTTTGCAGGCAGATAAGAAGTGTCATTGAAAAAAATCGGATCCAGTGCAGTACCGTTATTGTCTTTAGGTATCCAAGTTTTACTGTTTATTGTAAACTTGATACCGTGATCTAAGTAAGCTTGGATATTTTCCACACTTCCGGCTGCAAATCCAGTAGCACCAAATACCAAGCTGCAAGCAGCTATGACCGTAATTTGTTTCCATTTCAATTTTATTCACCTTCCTCTTATAAAAATTTTCATCAAGTATTTCGTTGAGGTTTTAAGGATATAATCAATATTACCATATAATTACAAATAAAAAAACGAATAATGCTGATTAAAGTCCACATTCTTCCTCTATTTAATTCAAAAATATCGAAATGGAGATGATTAGAACGAAAAACATCATATTATACTTGATATTAATAGTGTTTGTTTCTTCTTGTTCTACTGAGGCTAGTCTGAATGGAATTGAAAATAAGGAAACCTCAGATTTAAGTCTTATTAATATTTCACTATATCGTGCTGATTCTCATAGAGTTCAACCCGAACTTATCATCGCTGAAAGTGATCCAACAAAAATAAATTCAGCATTAAAATGGGCACAAACTGGAAATTATATAAATATACCATCTGTAAAAGATATTAATAGGATTTATATCCTTCAATTTCAATATAGTACCGATACTAGCACTGAGAACATGTATTATATGTATGTTACAGATAAAAATAAAAATCAATTTCTCAAACAAATTAACAGTAACCAAATTACTGATCTTGATGTATACAATCCAACGGTAAATGATCTAATTTTAAAAAAGGTAGGATTGGATGAGTGGCTATACGTTTCCCCGTCTACTTTATTGTTAGGGTAAAATGTAACATATTCTTACCCTATGTCGATTAGCATTAGATATTATTGTCTTCCGACAGATTCCGTGTTGTGCAGTACAATTGATACGAACCTACTTGGGACGCTAATAAGCGGTGTTTAATGAGATATGATTGTTGTCATTCGAAATTTGTAAACGTCCCGGACTTGACTCCGCGGCTAACGGTACAAGTTCTTGTCCATTGTCGGCTATTAAAAAAACCGCGCCCAGCGCGGATTCCATTAGGTATATGTTCCTGTCCTCTCAGCTACCAAGCTTTTGAGATAGAGTAGATTTGCCCGATCCCCCTGATCCAATAACTAATATTCGGTTCATATTTCCTCCTTTTTATCTCGTCAAGCATAAACGGCTTCGCCGTCCTTTAGAGGCGATGAAACGTTTAGCGTTGAAATATAATTCTATTTATAAGTACTGGACAGTAAAAAGTTCTACAGCGCTAAGAAACCAGCAAATCGCGCTCCACATCAACATTTTCCTGCTTGGATTTAATTATTTTCGTTATGGATAAATGCGGGTTTTGAGCAAACAAGCGAAAAATAGACTTGCGTAAATAAGCGGCAACGCTGGCCTCTGAGACTACGGCATGGGAGGGCGTTCGCAGATAGCGGAAAAACACCCCTGACGCCCGGCCTGAAAAACGCAAGGCAACCAGTTGCAGGAGTCCCATCGCAATGCACTGGCACATCACGAATCCCTCAATCGCCTGAATCGTTTTTTGGATGCGTTGCCGGTCTTGTTCGTTCGTGACTGCTTCCAGCGGATGAGCTTCCTCTTTTTTCAAAAAACGGTTCAGCTTCGGCATGGACTTGCTCCAAAAGCGGTAGCCGAAGACGCCGATCACCTGCTTCATTTCCCGAATCGTGCACTCGATCTTGAAGCGATAACCGTACAAGCGGATGATATCTACGGCTGCTAAAGTCAGATCGGTACTGACCAAAATGGAGCAGCGGCCCTGATGAACCACCAGCACAAAGCGCAATTCCTGATACAAGCCCTGGGCCCAAAGCAGATCCTGGCACAGAAATTGAACCGTCTCTTCTTTGCCGTACAGCGGAACGGTCGCGGTTTGAAAATCGGCAGTACGAGTTGTGAACAACGCCTTGAGTTTGACCGATTTTCCTTTTTTCGGCGGTCGGCCACGTCCCGGCTTCTTCGCAGGGGGGCGTTCGTAGGCAACCACGTTCGATTTGGCTTTCGTCACCAGATGCATGCGGGTTTCCGAAGCAAGATGGCACGCGTTCAGTCGCTCCAAGGCCGGAACCGATAAGAAGTACCGATCCAAGAGCAGCAAGGCTTGACCGAAGCCTTTTGCAGCCTCGAAGCCTTGTTCAATCATCTGAACGACATGGGAAGGCGACTCTGGTTCGCTCTCTGTTTTCTTCCATTTCAGAATGGTTTTGACGCCGTCTTGCAGATTCATAAACAAGGGCAAGCAGAACCATTTCCGGGAATCGCCGACCAGAATGCCGATGGCTCCGAACAAATGACCAAAGATATAGTCACCCTTAGAGACATTTTCGGATTCCTGATGGAGTTTCTTGACCCCTGGCATCCGGCGGCCTTCCTTGGCCTGCTTCATGCCGTCGCCGACGAGCACCACGCGATTCTGAATCACCAGCAACGGCGCAGACTGACGAACGACCTGAAGCCAAATCCGCCGCAACGCTTGCGGCGACCAGGCAGACGAACGGAAGAAGTGGATCAGCGTCTCGTAGCAGCGGCCATTCAGCGAGAGATCTCGAATCACGGAAGTCACACCCAGATGGTCGGAGCGCAGCATAAAGCCGATGACTAGAACGACGAACCATTCGAACGTGGCTTGTCTGGAAAAGCAGGAACGGAAAGGTTGTAAAAGGGTATTCAAGTATTTGAGCATATAGGTATAGTCAATCGCTCGGAAATGGGGTAAACTGCTTTTGTAACCCATTTGGCAATTATTCCTTTCGTGTGAGAACTAAAGGATACCATAATTCGCTCGATTGGGTTATTTTTCTACGCGACGATTTTTCGACAAGAACTTTTGACTGTCCAGTAATTTATAAGGGATGCAAAAAAGACCTCCACAATGGGAGCGCTGTCGTCAACGAAAAAGCCGCTATATGATATCTTCAAGGACGGAAAATCTCAATTATTATGAGTGTTCGTAAAGGTATACCTTTACAAAGAAATAAAGTCACTAGAGAAAAATGAGAAATATGTATAAGATATGGAAACATTTTACTTGTTCGAACCGTCTATATAGTGAAAGTTGAATTATATTATCATCCCAAAAGAGGAAAATCATTGAAAAATTCTAAATGGGGGAAAAAATTAATTGTCACATCAATGACAGTTGTTTTCTCTTTAATGGCAGCAACGGCAAGCGCTGATACTGGAACCACGCACATTAAAACAGGTTCAATATCAGGTGGTGCAAGCAGTATTACCTATTGGTACGATACATCTGTTTCATCATACGGTCAAAATGGCGCTGTAGATAACGCGAGAAGTAAGTGGGATGAAGCATCATCCGGAATTGCCTTTAGTTCTGGAAGTTCCTCAACTGCAAAATTAAAAGTTTATGCCGGTGAATACTCACTTCCGGGAGGTACTTACGGAGAAACCTCTTACTGGCTTTTTAACGGAACGCTATAACAAATGGGTCAAACTATGAGGTAGCTGTCGTTGTTATAGATGCTAGTTGGACAAGCAGTTGGACACCGCAAGAAAGATTTATGAATGCTGGACATGAAATTGGTCATGTACTCGGCTTAAATCATTTTGAAAACGCACCGGCACACTCAGGAGATCATTGGATGAAATCGGGTAAGTATGCCCTGACTTCACCTACAGCTATTGATTTGGCTCATGTAAGAACAAAATGGGGGTGGTAAGCATGAAGAAAATTATAGTATTGACAACCGTTGCTTCTTTAGCAATTGGGCTAGGGATATTTTCATATTCAAATAGCTCTACTGTAGATAGCAAGAACGATATTGCTACAATAAGTAAGAATGCTCAAAATAAAGTTGATTCAATCGCGAAGAAATCTGCACCATCTGTATTACGTACAGATAAAATCGAAGCCAACCATGCAATTTTCACAAACGCAGATGATGCAGAATCTCAATCAGATGCTGTAGTTAAAGTCATTGCAACTGGTGAAAGCAAAAACATCATTGAAAATTTTGATTGGGGGCCTTCGGGCAGAACAGAAACTAAGGTGAAAGTAACCCAAGTATATAAGGATTCTACAAAACAGGAAATCGGTTCTGAGCTTGTAACATTCGAACCTTCCTATGTGATCGAAGACAACGAGGGTAGCGTTAGAATGAATTATGAAGATTACACACCAATACAAGAAGGTAAGGAATATATTTTATTTCTAGTGTGGAGCGAAAAGCTTGGCGGATATTGGGTTAATGCTCTGGAACAAGGTAAGCATGAGGTATCTGGAACTGATGTAGAAGAAAAAACCATGCAAGCTACGAATGACCAATATAATGAACTGAAGAAAAGTGTATTAGAAAAATATAAACAATGACTATACCAGGTTAACCAAAGTAGTGCCTAGATTCAGGGAGACCACTAAAAAAGTAGTGTTTTTGGAAAACTCATGAATTTTAGAGGGTCAAATATGACTCCCTATACGTAAAACGAGCCTTAGAAGCAATTCTAGAGGCTCGTTTTCTTTCACATATTTTTCCGTTCTGAAAAAGCGGACTTTATCAGTGACCTCAGATTCAGGCACTACTTTTTTTTGTTAGATGCACAGACTAGAAGCCCGAGTAATTGATACCTTTCCAAACCGACTTATCATCGGCTTAACAATGGTATTGAATAAAAATACCAAATAAAAGAAATAGATTAATAGGATGAATAAAACATTCAAAACTGGCATCATTTCTTGTGCATTGGTACTTAACTTAAGTCTAGTATCCGTTGCTATGGCTGCACCAGACGACTCCAATGCAGCCCAATCATTTACTGAGGTTCAGACTTCTGGAGTCTCCAAAGCAAAAGTTGGAATCTATCAAGGCGACGAAGCCATCATTATGGATGACAAGGGTAACCAAACAACCGTAGGTGAGCTTGAAAAATATACAAGCTTCGTTGCACCGACGGATGCTATTGGTAAAGATATCATCAAGTCTTCCCTACAATTTGAACAAATAACTCCCTTTTCTTCAGTTGCCTATGGAAGCGCTTGGGCTTATTATCAAGAAAATTCAACCAGCATTAACTGCTACGGTTACGCAGTTGGAATTCCTTGGGCAATGAACCCTGGTGATGGTGATGGTACTTCAAATGTATTTGATACTGGCTACTTTACTAACGTTAATTACGGTGCTGGACTTGCCGTTTCAGACGGAAATTACAACCAATTATACCTGAATAATTCATGGATAATTCTTTCCAGTAGAACAGCTGCGATAAATAGCGATGAGCATCGTATCGCTTTCCGAGTCGGCTGGATTGATTCTAATAACAACGGAAAAGTTGATGTTTATTCAGATGTGGTTGACTATCACTTCATGGTTCAGAATGACACTGGTAAATGGTCAGAAAAACATGGTGAGGAACCATCCATTAACACTGGTATTACTCACCCAAGCTCTTTTAGCTGGAATCTTTACACTTGAATCAATTTCATAAATTCAAAGCCTTACTGTGCTTAAGTTTTTAGAACACAAGCATAGACGGCTTCGCCGTCCTTTAGCGGCGATGAAACGTTTAGCGTTGAAATATAATTCTATTTATAAGCAGAAATACTTATAAATTCTTATATTTTAATAAATCCTTCAAATACGCAGCTAACTCTTTCGCTGTTTGCTCATGGGCTAATACTCCAGGATGGCTTCTTGCACCGACAGTTTCCTCTGTCATATTGGGAAGTTGAACAACAGAGACCTTCTTGTCACCTGTGTTCTTGCTATAGGCATCGACCGCACGATAGATCGCTGGCATCATGGGGATACCTAGCATTCCGTAAGCCCATACGATGTGTGCATTTTTATTATTTTTTCTAAGCTCCATCAGAAACTTCTCGGCAGCGTCCTCAAAAGCTTGTATATCATCCTTATGAAAAGTACCATCATCATTTAATCGTTGCTTATGGATCTCCCCTGTTATGCTATCTTCCCATTCTGGTGAATGAAAAGCTCCCCCATCGTTTGTTCCAAGATTAACGACAACAACATCTGGCTGCCACGTATCAAAATGATATTCTTGCATAGCACCCAAAGCTTCATTCTTAGCTCCAGTAAGAAGACCACACACCTGCTCATAGCACGCTGGAATGTTACCCTGTGGATTATTATCCCAACTTGTAAGAACTCCCCACCCACTCTGGGAAATCACTCTATAGTCTGCATTCAGAGCATCTGCTGTCATCGCAGTATAATTATGTATTGCACTAAACCACATCGGAATCCAATCTTCTTCAGCTTGAGCTCCAATCGCTCCTTCACCGGAAGTAATACTGTCACCAATAAATTCTATTTTAAAAGGTTTGTCCTCCACAGGTAGAAATTCTCCATCCGCCTTCACAGCATGAATCTGCAAAGAGCAATCAGGGTCCCCACTCATCGCTTGCACATCTTTTACAATACGAACATTATTCACAACACTGTTATTCATGCCTCTAAATATACAAACCCAATACCTTCCTGCTGTTAGCATTTGTCTACTTACTGGAACTGAGTTAATAACTACACTAATCCAAGGCTCATAAACATCATAATCCACTTCTACTTCAATCCACAACTCAGATCCCTTTACATTGAATTCAATCGCACTACCTGTCCAAAATAATGTTAAAGGAGAAAGACTTCCTGTTGTTCTACCATGAACTTTTAAATGTTCGATTTCAGATAAAGCATGTACCTGCAATTGATCATTCTGATTCATTATATTACCTCCTAATTTCCCCTACACGGCATTAATGCATGGTGTTTATTAATAAATCTTTTGGTTATTTCTCCTACAATAATCGGAAGCTGCATCCAGACATAAGCATGGTTACTTGCGTCCAATCTATATGATTTCTGTTTTTTTTGAAAAGTGTATGTCATGTAAACCCCTCGTTTTCCGTTAAGAACGCTGCCTTCTCTGCCGCCACCTTCTGTGTGTTCGCATAACTTTGCCCTTTACCTCTATGAGATCTGTTCAATTCCCCCAACAGTTTTGGTTCCTTTTCAAGGGTATCAAGGTTCATCGTTATGACCATACATCTCTCACAAAAACTATCCACCTGTAGCTGCACATCTCCTATGGAGAGCCGCCGCCCAATCCAATCCCCTTCGAATAGCGATTCATCGTTCAGAGCGATAACAAAATTCCCACGAAACTGCCGTTGATCCAGTGATTGCCCCCCCCCCCGAATTTCACCAACGATTGATTGCAATTAAAATGCCTCCACTTACTATAAAATACAACTACACTATTCTCTCATTCTACAAGAATTCCTAATTACTTGAAATTATATATATTTAATTAGGATATATGTTTTATACTATGACTGTGACTGTGACATATATTGCAGATTGAAATAATGCTCTGAACCCTATTCCTGGAATTATAAAAAGAGGTGACTTGCAGTGATGCCAAATGAAATCCCAAGTTATGACTTTGTCTTTACACAAGCTGCAATGGGTATGGCTTTTATTTCGTTTAAGGGAACCTTTCTGAAACTGAATTCTGCATTATATGATCTTTTGGGATATGATCCGAATGAGTTTGATTCATCCTCTCCTTCCGTCCGTACCCTTCTAGAACAAATCTATGAAAACGCTCAGTTGCGAAAGTCAGTTCCATCCATGAACATCAAACCGTATCGATATGAACAGAATTACCCCCATCCATCTGGACACCGGTTATTACTAGATATCAGTATTTCTATCATTCGGGATGCCAATGACGCACCTCTGTTTTATTTTGTTCAATTTGAGAATAAGACCAGCGCCAGACAAATGGAGATTCACCTAGAGGTTGCGAAGACAAATCTACTTGAGAAAGAGAAATCTTTCCTGAAACTGTTGGAAGAACTGCCTCAAGCCATCCTTATAACTAAGCAAGGGATTATTCAGTATGCGAATCCAGCAGGATTACAATTAATTCATGCAGAGAGCCTGGATCAAGTACTTGGTCTGTCCACTATGGATATTATAGATCATTCCAATTATGAAATCCTCACAGAACGAAGAAGAAAGTTTTACAGTGATAAAACATTAGACTCTGTCTGCTACCTAATCAATTGTTTAAATGGTCAGCAGAAATATGTGGATGGAGTTACATTACCGATTACATATAAGGGAAACGGAGCCTTCATCGGAATATTTAAAGATATATCATATCAAATGCTGGAAGATGAACGGATAATCCAATCCGAGAAGTTATCTACTGCGGGGCAATTAGCAGCCGGAATTGCTCATGAAATACGGAATCCCCTTACAGCCATTAACGGATTTATGAAGCTACTTCGCTCTTCTGAGCGGATGAATAATAAATATTTTTCTATTATTGAGTCAGAACTAAAACGCATCGAATTCATCGTCAATGAGCTACTTGTCTTATCCAAACCTCAAACGACGCATATCAGTAAACCTGTGGATTTGTTGTCGTTACTAGAGCAAGTAATCACATTAATGAACGGACAAGCAGCGTTGAAGAACATCAATATTCTCCCTGTATGTACGGATAAATATATATGGATTCATGGTGAGAATTATCAGCTTAAACAGGTATTTATTAATTTATTTAAAAATGCGATGGAGGCGATGAATAACGGAGGAAACATAGTTATTCATATTCTAACAAATGAAAGTGAAGCTCGAATCAGTGTGAAAGATGAAGGTTCCGGGATGACAGAAGATCAGATCAATTCACTTGGTAAGCCGTTTTATACGACCAAAGAAACAGGAACGGGTCTTGGTTTTATGATCACTCAGAATATTATACATAACCATGGCGGAGCAATCACTGTAGAAAGTCTCCCCCATCAAGGCACCACTTTCACTGTGATCATTCCAACAATTATAGTGCCAGCTGATGTTCAACCATTTCCATGACTATTACGTTAGACGATCTCAAGAGTCACATCTTAAATCTAAAATCAAATGCTAGTACTTAGAGTCATATTATAGCTACCTGGAGTCCATTACATACAGCAATTACATATAGCAAAGCAGTGATTCTCCTGATATTGGACAAACGCTGCTTTGTGTTATTGGTCGCCCTTCTATCTGCTTCAATAGGCTTACGACCTTTGGTATCCCGTTAGCATTCAAAATGTGTAATAATGCTGTGTTTAGAGTCAACTGTGTCCGTTAGCGACTTCATCCCTGCCTGCAAATGTTATCGAACGAATCAAACTAGCGGAATCTTCAACAGCAAGCCTTGATATTTGTCCTTTTTCCGCTTCTAGTAGCAAGATATCAGATTTTAGACGGTGTTTGGACAGCTTCCTTAGCTCTTTAGATCCAATGGATACCAAAAATTTCGTATCTCGATTGGAGAATAAAATACCATTTTATTCACAACTAAAAGTGACCCCCCTCACAGGTCAGTCATTAAATTCAGGTTATGATACTAAAGATTTATTCAATGCAGACATACACGGATCAAAATTAAATGTGAGGAGAGGTCCCCAATGATTAAAAATGATTTTCCTCTTGTTTATTCATGTTCTGGATGTTCCTCGGCAGCGCAGACCGCCAACATGATTGCAATTAAAATGGATCGAGAAAACCTAGCTGAAATGTCCTGCATCGCTGGTGTCGGTGGTGATGTCAAATCGCTTGTCAAAACAGCAAAGTCAGGACGTGACATCATTGCAATTGACGGTTGTCCCTTGGCTTGTTGTAAGAGTTGTTTAGCTAAACATGATGTTCAACCTACGTATCATTTCGATTTATCTAAGTATGACGTTCCCAAACTTAAAGGAAAAGATCCAAACCCCGATCAATTCTTGAATGCTTACAATCAGATTCTTGAACTAGTAGCTAAATAACAACGGTTTGACCCCTCAGTGAGCCGCGGAACCCTTTTACAGCATAGAAGGATTCTGCCCCATTGAGGTTTCCCTCATGATATGTCCTATTCTACAAAATAGATAATAATAACAATATGAAATGGAATACTATCTATACTTATCACATTTTCCTTATAAAAAAGATAATCTTAATATACATATCAGCCATTTCTTCAGGTGATTCTGCTAGGGCTTTATCAAGCCATTGTTCAATCAATCCTAAAAAAGCTGAAGTAGCAAATGACGAGATATAATCACTTGGAATCGTCAAATTTCGAAAAAACATCTCATTTTTTATCATTTTCTCACTAAAGTGTTTAACGAAAAATTGTTTAAGCCGCTTATGAAAACCGTAGTGATTATTTTCCCCTAAGAACACTTTGAAGCAATCTGCATTTATTTGTATATAGCGAAAAACTTCAACAGCCAGCCTTGAGATTTGCCCTTTTTCTGCTTCTAGTAGCAAGATATCTGGTTTTAGACGCTGCAAATGCAATTCGAGCCCACTTAATAAGCTTTCCTCCATTTGGCTAAGAAGATCATATTTGTCCTGAAAATGTAAATAAAAAGTTCCCCTGTTAATAGCTGCAATGGCTGTGATATCCCGAACAGATACTTTCATGAAGTGCTTTTCCGTTAGCAGCTTCAAAAAGCTATTCTGGATTTTCTCTTTCGTCTTTTCGATCATTTCATCGTAGATTGATTTCATGCCATTTCCTCCGTCAATGAACAGTTACATCCTTATTGTTTATTGCTTTGATTGTATCAACAACTTAAACTAATACTATACCACACGACAGTGTGTTGAATACATCTTAATCGCGGAAGGTGACCCCATTGAAAAAGACAAATATGATCATAATGGTTGTAACATTTCTAATTGCTGCAGGAATGCTCACGAGTGCGATAATAACGAATAATGATGTCAAAATGTATATACTCATCTTTTTTGCAGTTGGTTCAGGTTTAGGATTGTTGCGCGTGTTCGTTAACAGTTCCATCAAAAGAATGAAAGGTAAAGGGTGGCTAACCAAAGTATTGTTCTTCGCTGTTTTGCTTGGCATAGGGCTACCGTTCCAAGCTTGGTTTAGAAATAACGTTCTATTCAGCATGGATTCGGCCTATTTAGCGAGAAGTATCATTTCTATGGTTTTAGGCGTCTTTTTTATGACAACATTCTTCAGTTATATGACCAAGAAAAGAAAGATAAAGAGCGTGCAATAAGGTCTTCGACCCTTTTATCCTTCTGCCAACTTCGCCATCATAGCTTAATTTAAAAACACCTCGGTGTCGATCTCAATCTCAATTGATTAATCACACCCAATAACCAAGACCCCTATACATCCTTAAGTGCACCCCTTAGAATTGACATTGGATAAAACCCCTGGTTTGTCCGATGTAATTCTAGAGGATTCATTTTTTATGCCAACGACAAAAGGAAAAAGGAAAGCCATTTAACAAGTACACGTTTGAAATCAAGATTGAGGCGATACGCCTTCATATTGAAGAAGGTTGGACGTATCGAAGGCTTATGGAGAGGTTTGAAATCACAGACCGGCATCGTTTAAAAGTATGGATGAGAAAGTATAGAGAATTCGTTGAGTTCGGACTTTCTGCCATTAAAGACTTGTTTAACAATGAAATTATTGCATATGAGATGAGTAACCGAAACGAAAATGAACGGGTATTGCAGACGTTTAAGCAGGCGTGGACTCAGCAAAAAGACGTAACTGGACTGATCATTCACAGCGATCAGGGATTCCAGTACACGTCTCATGCGTACCATGACATGCTGCCAAGGTTGGCGCCCTATATTTGATTTTACAGCCAACATCGACCACAACGAAGGCTAAATAAGCTGCCTCCGGTAGAGTTCCGGAAGCAGCTTACAGCCTAGGGTCTTTTTTCAGTGTCTATAAAATGGGGTCTTGACCATGGGAGTAATCATTAAGTAGCAGTTGTAAAGGAAAAACGGCTTCCACCTTTTCTAATGTAGTCCAATAGTGGAATGTCTTCTTCTATAACATGACCAATCACATTAACGCCTTCATGTGCCGGCAGATCCGTTAACGTGATCTGTAACTCATGTTCATAGCGACCATACAAATAATTATCGACAGTAATCGTTCCTTTAGGTCGCTTGGTCGTATGGATAGGCGAAATATTTTTATCCATTACAAAACGATGTTCATCAGTTCTTGCAGTTTCTGAGCGAACCACATCACGAGCAGCGTCAAGACGATTTTGATGAACAATATCCCATAATGCATAAGGCAGTTCCTTGGTTACTCGCAAAGGAATAACTCCTTCCTCATACCTTTGAAATTGATGCTGAGACCATTCTGAAAGTGTTAAATCTCCAACAAAAATTTTATCCACGCCACAATCTTTCTCCAATTCCAAGTAAGCTAGAAAAGAAGATTGATTCCGATGCTTCTCTAATGTAGGTAAACTTTCAAATAATGGTTTTCTCTTCAGCCCGTCTCCAGGAATAAAGGCCATTGTCGTAATGCTTTCAGATTGCAGCCATCTGTTCTTCTCTATAAACGTTTCTTTATCAAGACCTGTTTCGGGACGGGGATAATAATTATGCCAAGCTTCAATGTTCTCAAGACAAATATGATGATCCTTTAATGTCGCTAAGAACTCTGCTGTTAAGGTGCTTGCGTTTAAGGCAATTTTCATTTTTTGCGAGTAGGCAGCAATTTCATGGGCGCCAAATCCAAAATCCATCCGCAAACCTGTCACACCTGATTGCAATAAAAAGGGGAAAGAGAATTTCTCCAACGCTTTCCCAGAAATATCTGCCATCAAGTCCATGTCTAATTGTTTTGCAGCGTTTGCAATTTCCAGGAATTTCTTCTTCAATGTTTCTATATCATCTTCTGGCATATGAAGGGATGTAAATATTTCTGTACAACCTGCTTCCTTCATTTCTTTCATATAATTCATGTTTTCTTCTAACGTCCGGTCCGCTACAAAAATTGAAATTCCTAACAATCGAATCACCTCAGTATTTCTAGTTGTTTAATCCTGTTCTGCCATAGCCTCTTTTGGTACACCGAAGAAATAAGTGGTTATAAACCCACCAGCATAAGCTGCAATTAACCCTATTACATATTTCAACCATAATCCATTCGCGATCAATGGAATTAACGCCAATCCAGATGGCCCAATAGCAATCGCTCCAACGTTGCCAAATAAACCAATGACCGCACCACCAATACCTCCACCAATACAAGCTGTAATAAATGGCCGACCTAATGGTAAGGTTACCCCATAAATTAATGGCTCACCGATTCCTAGAATACCAACTGGAAGAGCACCTTTTATCATGTTCGTTAATGATTTATTCTTCTTGCAACGAATCCATAATGCAATGGATGCCCCTACTTGACCCGCACCAGCCATAGCAAGCATCGGAAGTAATACCGTCATCCCTGAACTACTAATCATCTCAATGTGAATCGGCGTCAATACCTGATGCAGTCCCAACATTACAAGTGGTAAAAACGCTGCTCCTAATACAAAACCTGAGAATGCACCACCCACGTCTATCGTCCAGTTAATCGCTCCGATTAAGTTATTAGAAATAAATCCAGCGAATGGCATAATGAAAAATATCGTAAACAGCCCCACGCCTAGTAAGGCTATTGTAGGTGTAACGATAATATCAATTGCATCCGGAATAACTTTACGCAAATATTTTTCAACGATAGATAAAATCCATACTGCGATTAGTACACCAATAATTCCTCCTTGTCCTGACGTTAAAGGCGCACCGTTAAATATATTATGAATGGGCAGTTCAGCTGTAGCACCTGTTAAAAGCGTTATCCCACCGATTACTCCACCAAGTGAAGGAGTAGCACCAAATTCTTTAGCTGCATTGATACCGACATATATGACTAGGTAAGTAAAAATTGCATTTTTGATAACATTTGATATTGTTACATATTGCTGCCAAGTTGTTGCGTCTAAGTTGCCTGCTGTAATATTGTTAGCTAGAATCGAGCCAATACCCGCAATTAAACCCGCTCCAACGAATGCAGGAATTAGGGGTATGAAAATATTTCCTATTTTACGCAAAAAGTTTTTGAACGATGTATCATTTTTCTTTTTTAATTGCGCTTTCATTTGTGCACCTTTTGCTTGTAAATGTTCAGCCGAAGATGAACTTCTACCCTCCGAGACACTTGCTTCTAACACTTTACCAAATTCTTCTGCTACTTTGGTCACTACCCCTGGTCCGAGAATGATTTGATACGTTTCATCTTCCACTACACCTAGAACCCCATCAATCTTCTTCAATTGCGCTTCAGCGATTCGACTGCGATCAACAACTGTTACTCGAAGACGAGTCATGCAGTTGGTATATGAGGATACATTTGAACTACCACCGACAGCCTCTAATATTTTGACAGCTAAATCATGATATTTACTCATGTTTATGCCCCCTTCTTACTTTCAAATTATTTTATTGCTTGACGTACAAAACCTTGTGATTCTTCCAAACGTCGTACAGCTTCTTCTTTAGTAAGCGAAGCAAGAATCATTACAATTGCAATTTTCGGTTTATGATCTGCCTTTTTCAAATAATCTTCTGCTGTTTCAGCATCACAATCTGTCGCATCCATAACAATACGTTTAGCACGTTCTACCAGTTTTTCATTAGTTAACTGTACATCTACCATTAAATTTCCATATACTTTCCCCGTACCAATCATCGAAGCTGTTGATAGCATATTGCAAATTAATTTTTGAGAGGTCCCAGCTTTTAAACGAGTTGACCCTGTTAACACTTCCGGTCCGTTTACGACTTCAATCGCAATCTTGGCAACTTTACCAATTGCTGAATCTTTGTTGCAACTCACGGCTACGGTAGGCGTTCCAATAGAATTGGCATATTCTAATCCACCGATTACATAAGGCGTGCGTCCGCTAGCGGCAATTCCTACGACAACATCTTTGGCTGTTAGCTTAATATCTTGTAAATCTTGCACCCCTAATTGTTCATTGTCCTCTGCACCTTCGACCGCTTTAATAAACGCATTCTCTCCACCAGCAATTAGCCCAACTACCTCTTCAGGTACTGTCCCAAATGTTGGTGGACATTCAACAGCATCTAGCAAGCCAATACGTCCACTCGTTCCAGCCCCCATATAAATTAAGCGTCCACCTTGTTTGATCGCCATTGTAATTACTTCTACGGCTTTGGCAATTTGCGGAATTTCTTGTTTAACAGCCTGTGGGACCTTTTGGTCTTCTTCATTCATCACTTCCAGAAGTTCAAGAGGTGTTAATTCATCCAAGTTCATTGTCTTCTTATTGCGAGTCTCTGTTGTCAAATGCTCTAACATGATTTTTATCATCATCCTTTTCCGTTAATGAAATCGCTTTCTAAATGAAGGATAACATCTTTGAAATACTATTTCAATAATATTTGATTACCATTAAAATAAAGTGCCAAAACGCAGGAACTATCTCTATACTCAAGAAACGTCTTCAGGAGAGATTGAATGCCACCAT
The DNA here is from genome assembly GCF_059445545.1 of Paenibacillus sp. Y568. Lineage (NCBI taxonomy): Bacteria > Bacillati > Bacillota > Bacilli > Caryophanales > Paenibacillaceae > Paenibacillus > Paenibacillus sp. Y568. Next base: position 5,976 of record NZ_JCAIUM010000030.1, on the reverse strand, counting down.
TCCAATAGTGTCTAATTTTATGGGGTATAGATATAGTTATGTGGCACGCCTTCTAGGTATTCTTCCATTGAATTGGCGGTGTAATAGAATTCATTGGACATGTTCTCTTCTCAGCTCCCATCTTTGCATCATTAGACAGACAAAAAAGAGATCCATTAAGAAAGTAACATCCTTTCTATATATTGAATCTCTAGTTAACCAGTCGATTGATTGCACGGTATTCGAATATACATTTTACATTTAAAAGCAAGGCTCTGTTTTCAAAAAAGGATTGGAAACAGATTATAGTGGTATTATCTCCTTACGGCAGACACTGAAAAAAGTGTTCATAATATTATGGAGTTAACAGTATTGATCGGAGTGGAGGCCTTTTTTTGGAATACTATTATCCCATAATAGTATCTCCTAGAGAATCTCCAAAGTTACTTATTGTTAGAATGAGTACAATGACGATAACTACTAACACGAGTGCAATAGCAACCCTTTTATGGGTAATCCTCATGTAACCATCCGTTATTTCTCCGTAAAAATGATTATTTCACAAACCATTCTTTCGCTTTCTGTCTATGCACATCTGTTACATGGACACTAATAATCTTATAAGCGGCCCAGAACGCAGCAGCATCATCCGTATAGCCCAGAGCCAAAATAACATCAGGAATGGCATCAAAAGGTAGTAATATATAGGCAAGTGCACCCATCGCTATTACTCTTGCTGATAATGGTGTATTGCTGTCTATGGCACAGAAGTACATCGTTACCGCATCTTTCGCAAAAGGGATTTTAGAAGCATGTTTTTTGATTTTTTTTAAAAATCCTTCCTTCACATACTCCTCTTTTTTTGCATCGTTTCCGATTTTTGACGTCCAAGAACTTACATCAACTTTGTCGTCCGGGGCAAATTCGGTATCAATCTCAAGAGCTTTGGCTAATTCATTATTTGACTTATACCCACCTAATACAACTAGACTACTAAATGTACCTTTACAAGATCCACATAAAGCTTCATCAATCTTTTGTGTATTAACATCATTAACTTGACCACAGTGTGGACATTCCAACGATTTAATCATAAGTTAGTCATCCCTTCCTATTTCAACAAGTTATTTATTTCGATTATAAATTACCTATTGTGCTCCTGGCAAATGGACCTATGGATGACGATTTCATTCAAGCTATTCATCTTTTATATTAAAATGTTCCACAAGGATCTCAAGTTCGTTGGCCGTGGCACTCACTTCCTCCGCGGAGCTCGCAAAGTTAATTATCGTCGCTGACTGTTCTTCAATTGCAGCAGAAACGTTATTACTATTCATTGCTGTTAATTCCGAAATGTTGCCCATCGAATCAATGAGACTGATGATCTGATCAGAGGTTGCTACTTCATCCTTAGTGATATCCAAGATTTCCTGTACATTTTCACTTATCCGTTCTACTGATTCAATAATATGAACAAAGGCATGATCCGTTTCCTGAACAATTAGCACACCTTCTGTTACAGCTTCAGATGCCCCTCTCATGGCAATCACAGCCTTCTCAATTTTATAAACCATACTATGAACCAATTCTGATATTTCTTCTGAACGAATATGAGATTCTTTCGATAGTTTCTTGACCTCACTAGCTACTACGCTAAATCCTGCACCGTTTTCATCCGCTCTTGCCGCCTCAATTGCAGCATTTAAAGCAAGCAAATTCGTTTGTTGAGATATCGAATTAATTGTTCCAATAATTGTAGAGACCTTATCCGACATTTCATTAATTGAAATCAGTATATCTTCGGTCTCCTTTGTACTGTTGCTAATGGCATCCATAGCCTTTACAGCATTCAAAACACCCGTTCTTCCTAACAAGGCTACCTTGTTTGTTGAAACCGCACTAATAGATGTAGCTTCCGCTTTAACTTGGGCCATCTGAACTAGACTCGACAACTGTACGAGAACCTGGGAAGCATGAATGACGGATTGATTATTATTTTCTGCACCAGAAGCAATTTCCTCAGTACTAGAACTAATGTCCTGAATGGATGCACTTATCTGCTCTGAAGATGCTGCCATTTCTTCAGACATGGAGCACAATACGTTAGAGCCTACTCTTATCTTTTCTATAATATCTGCCTGCGTATCTATCATCGTATTAAAAGATTGACTCAATTCTTGAAGCTCATCACCCGTTCTTAAGGAGGTATGTATGGTTAAGTCACCCTCACCAGCTATAGCCATCGCCTTCTTCAGTTTACCAATTGGTTTGATAATATTTAGTGTTGTAAATAAATAGCCTAGTATCATGGCAACAAAGATACAGATTACTATGATCAAGATCGTTTCGTTACGGATTCTGATGGCCGGTTCCATGTAATCCTCATAATTTGCGGTAGTGGCTACAATCCAATTACCCGCAGGTTGAAAGGTTACATACTTATACACGCCTTCATATGTGTAGAATCCTTGACTCGTTTCCCCAGCCTTCATCTTTTGTAAGAGTGCATTTAATTCGTTATTATCTGTTCCACCAAGATTCTCTACAAGTTCTTTTTCCTTTACTGGATGGGAGACGAATAGTCCTGTTTGGTCAATCATATAAGCATAACCGGTATCTCCTATCTTGATCTCAGATGCAGACTGCGAGATTGTATCAAAAAGTATTGTTGCAACCAATACACCCGTTGTGTGACTGTCATTCTGTAAAGGTAATGCGATGGCTACAATAGGATTATTAGTATCTTTTGAAATAATTACATTACTAATAGCTTCTGATCCTTGAAGCGCATTCTGAAAATATTCTCTATCACTCAGGTTCATGTCCGGTGATTCTGAACTATTAGTAATAAGTGCCGTTCCTTTTACATCAGTAATGATCAGCGATTCTATTAAATCCATATTCTCTTCTTGAATACTCGATATATATTGATAGACATTGTCCATTAAATCACGATTCATAGGGTCTATCGTAAGTTTGTCTAACGCATTATTCTTGGTTAATATTTGCAGATAATTCCTTGCAACTTCTAATTTATTATCAATCGTTTTGGCAGCTGAAGATGTAGTATTTATGAGTTCCTCTTCTATTATTGTTTGTGTGGATTGAGATGCCAAATTATAAGACATTATTCCAGAAATAGATAAAGGAATACTAATGATCAAAAACAAGAGTATGCTTATTTTTACTTTTAGACTAACCTTCATTGCTATCCTCCCCATTATCTTATGCATAGTAGATCTGTGTCATCTTTATCCTTAGGAACGGTTATAACAAATTTCGTACTATCGTATCGTTTAACGTTTTATCAATATGAATCCGTATTATGAATCATTTCTACATGCTCCGATAAACAACAAATTAGAAATAAACCTCTCCCTCCCTCATCAAACAAGTCATCATTGTCAATCTCCTCTGGAATGGAGAACTTCTCTGTTTCATCACCCCTGTCCTTCACTTGTATATTCTAGTGCATAACTTTTAGCTTACATCTGATATAAATAAATTGGCTTTGTACAATCTTTTTGGTTCCCATGATAATGGGCATTCATTATGGCCTCTGCCAATATAAATTTAACATCAAATGCGGATACTTCTATTCTTCAACAGCATCAACAAGTAATGTTGCAAGATGATTATTCTCAATATATACATCCATAATGCTCCATACACTGAGAATAACTCGGATTTTGAAGCAGGTTTTTTACAATGCTTATCCTTTGACATGAACATATTCCTCTCTATCATATGTAAGCTCTAGATGTGATTTAAGGACTATTTACCTAGTTATAAAGTAGCATATCATATTTAATAATATCCAGTTTCAGGACAATAAGATGTGATATTAGATATAGTACCTCTGATATCTCATAAATAAACAAATTTAAGGTAAATCTTATTCATCTAAATGAATATGTATTTTTTGAATTCACGATTTCTTCAACATCGTAACAAATGTATTATCCACAAGAAGTTCCCTCAGATATATTCGCCTATAATTACTTTGACAGATAGAGCAATGTATGATAATTTTACTCTATCAGGTAGAACACTTTTTTCCAAGAAGGAGGATACTAATGGTTCGTAGTGACATCATTCGTGGACATTTAGATGCTATTATTTTGAGGCTCATTTATGAGAAGGATCAATACGGTTATGAAATCTCCAAAGAAATCAGTCTACGGACAAATGACCGCTTTCAGATTAAGGAAGCCACCTTATATGCCGTATTCCAAAGGTTAGAGCGAAGAGAATTAATTGAATCCTATTTCGGAGACATTTCGCATGGGGGCAAACGTAGATACTATAAAATTACGAAGCTTGGCAAGGCCTATTTCAAAGAAACGGTTGAAGAGTGGCAAGAAATTAAGGAAATAATAAATATTTTTATGGAGGGTATGTAATGCGCCAAATTAAAAATCATGTTAAGGAATTGTTTAGAGATGTCCCTGCAAGCGATCACAAAGAATTGATGATGCAAGACATTATTCAGAACTTGGAAGAGAAAGTTAGCGACCTGATCTTTAGTGGTAAAGATGAGGAAGATGCTATTAACAAGGCCATTGTTGAATTTGGTGATATTGAAGATATTAAAAAAGAGTTGGGTACGAACCGATTGCCCGCTAAAAACCCCAAACGTTATTCTTTGCATTTAGGATTCTCACTTTGGGGAAGCGGACTTATTACGGCATTGTTCGTGTTTATCAATCTTTATTATTCACCAGATGTGATCTGGTTCGTGTATCCCGTGTTCGCTGTCGCTTGGTGGCCACTCTCGATGTTCTATAAATGGTTAGGAATGAAATAAGGAGGCGTTCAAATAATGAATAAGCAACAAGCAAGTTTTGCTACCGTTGCAAGTGTGCTAAGCATCCTGTTTTTTGCCTTTATTAATTACAGTACCACACCTCATGAGATATGGTTCATCTATCCATCCTTTGCTATTCTACAATGGCCGATCTCAGGCTACTTTTTGAATAAAGGAAAACTTCATCACTATTCAGCTATCACCTCATTCATCCTCATTGCGTTTCTAATCATCGAGAATATGCTAAAAAGTCCGGATCATATATGGTTTGTATTTGCAATCTACCCCATTCTCTTGTGGCCTGTCCTTATGTATTTAGGGAAATATCGTTCAACATTAACAACCGCCATCATTGGAAGTATAGGTACAATCCTGTACTACGCAGTGCTCAACACATTCTACGCACCTCAGTATCCTTGGGTCATATATCCCACCTTTCTCGTATTATGGTGGCCTTTAGCTATATACTTCGGGAGAATCAAGAAACATTACGCATTCTCTATTGCAGCAAGTATCCTCACAAGCTTATTTTTCATCACAACAAATGTTATTTCTACCGCGAACACCATCTGGGCAGTCTATCCAATCTTCGCCATTCTTTGGTGGCCCCTTAGCACGTACTATTATGGCAAGCGGAGAACATAATATAATTGGAGATCAAGGCAATCTAATCATGACATACAAAATACACCTCTTAGCTGTTGCCACAGAAAAAGATACACATATCGCATATAGTTCTGCTAACAAAGTAAATTCACATATTTATATCCAAATATATATGACAGATTGTCTCTACGATTTGCTCTTGCCTCTGATCTCAAGACTAAATACCGCTTGAAGCGGTTGAAATCAGAGGGCAAGCTTATACTTCTGATGTAGCAAACTTGTAGGCGAATGCTTGCGCATCTCCATGATGATAACCTATCTCTGCATGATTTCATTTACCTGGAAATTATCCAGCTAAATGATGGGTAGAACCCGTTAAATCCCTCTATAACAGGAAATTTTCCAGTTAATATTGTATATTATTCAATAATTTCGGTATATCGTTCGAATTAAATGGAGAAATGGACCACCGTCAAGAAAGTAGACACTCCGTTAAGAAATTTATTATGCATTCTTCTTCTTTTGAAAGAGCGCAGCAAAGCGAACCGGCGATAAATAACCAAGTTTACTGTGGATACGTTTAC
>NZ_JCAIUM010000029.1:0-46372 GCF_059445545.1 Paenibacillus sp. Y568 | reverse complement strand
TGACGGGATGGTTTCAGGATACATGGTTCCGTCATTCCCATCCTCGGTTGTAAAGTTAGATTTCATTTCATGAAATCTCTGTTTTTTCGCGCTGTAAAGCGCTTATACAGAACTTGTCATACTTCCCCGTTAGTTCAATCATGATTAACTTAAAAAGCTAATCACATGTTCAGTATTCCAAATTATTATTAATTTTTTTCAGCTCTTTTGCTGGTACTCCTGCAACGACAGTATTCTCTGGAACATCTTTAGTGACAACTGCTCCTGCCGCAACAACAGAGTTGTCCCCAATCGTCACGCCGGGCAGTATGGTTGCGTTTGACCCGATCCATACGTTTTCCCCAATTATAACTGGAGAGGGATATGTTGTGTTTCTCGTCTCCAAAGGTAACCCATGATTAAGTGTAGCAATCGTGACATTCATACCAACCATTGTACCGTCTCCTATACTAATTCCACCTCTATCTTGGAAGGAACAGCCTGTGTTGAAAAACACATTCTTTCCTATACTAATATTTTTCCCATAGTCTGTATAAAACGGCGGGAAACACATAAAAGACGAATCAACTTTATTGCCTGTTAGTTCACTAAAAATCTCCACTATTTCTTCTCTTGAATGATAGGAAGTATTCAATTCCATTGTGATCTTTTGAGCTTGATAACTACATTGAATTAATAATCCATGCAATTCTTTATCCTCACCCGAAATTGGGCTGCCTTTCTTACAAAAGTCTATAAAATCTTTCATGTCCATTTTTAAAAATCACCTACCTAATTTAATTATACTTCTTGTTTTGTTGGGCGAATAATCAGATCACTAACAGACTCTGGTTAAAAAATATCAAATACATATAAGATGAGGTTACTGAGGTTACTTCAATACCCTTCGTGATTTGCCTAATGATATTTATTCAATTCACGAAGGTTTTTGAACACATTCTACACATTATCAGTATATTACACAACTCTCATATACCAAATCCATTGTTACGCTAAACTGCCCGTTAGCGTAACGGAACTCCGATATTATTGTTATTATCCGATTTAGGATGAAGACTATTTTCTATTACAAAGAAATGATTGAAAATACCTACTACTCGTATTTTATTGTCTGCCTCTCCAAATATTTTTGTTTCTGCTGTCATAAAAATAATCTGATGTGTGAGATGTGATGATTTCAAGTCATTTATAGTGTGAAAGCAATTCGAGCTTTCGGTACTGTCGCATTTAAGACCATGGACCTTATGGAGATAAATATCATAATCTTGAGTACTTGGTTTTGTATAAACCATCACAAACAATAATATGGAAACTATTAGGAAGGCATATCTTTTCTTGATAACGGCACCTCATCTCTTATGGATAATCGTACCATATAATACCACATATAATTGCCCTGTTTTTTAACAAGGCAACACCACGCTCTACTGCCCGTTAGTTGAAAACCTAATCTAATTGTTCGCATCTTTATAAAAGAATCCAATTACTGAAGTTATCAAACCAATAAATAATATTATAAATTCTGCTCCACCTAGACTAGCAACTGGGTCGAGCGCCCAAACTGCTGCAAATAGCATGATACTTATTCCTAATAACATTATTTTCATGGACTTCATCATACCCCTCCAATTCAAATAGATGAACTATCCTGACTCTTCCTCCCTGAGGATTATTCTTTGATAATATCAAAATTTCACGATAGCAAAGCAAATAATTATCAAAGCCTTTTTCATGGGGTTATATCCTCCATATTTGTGACTTCTATTAAATTACGAAATCGGCACATATATTGTTACGCTAACCTGTCCGTTAGTTGAACAAGTACGCTTTCTTTTATTACACAATATCGTCGTACTGCGTAACTATAACAATGCCTTAATCTCGCTCTCCAAATTATCGAAGCAATCCCGCATAGAATGGCTTATATAACAAGGAGTTTCCTGATACTCAGAATATTCAGCGATTACTTCATGAGCCGAATATGTGTATTCCCTTTGTTCAAGGAAGAAGTCAATCTTCAATAAAGGATTAGTTTCTTCTTCAAACTTCCGTTCACTCTCTCGCTTCACCCATTCTGTAATACAACCAGATTGTATTACTTCCTCAGCTTTATAGTCGATCACTTCATAATGAGGTACGACTAAAAACACTTTTCCACACTCACTACACTCGGGATTATCAAAAGCGTATATTCCTGCTTCTTCATCGGTTGGCACGTTTTTAAAATCAAAGTCAGCATTTTCAAATACCACGAAACCTTTACAACCTTTTACGTTGCATTTGTGGGCTTCTATTGACATATCATTAATCCCCTTCTTACTGCATATTTTGTGTCAAATGCGACATAAAACCTCCACTTATCTTGTTGAACTAAACTGCCCGTTAGCCACACATGCAGCGCAAGCGCTGCACCACAGATGATAGAAGTTAATGAGTTCTTCCTTGGGAGCTTAATGATGAGTTTAACACTTTATTTTCAAATCTCATCCTTATCATATATTGCATATTAAAAATATTTCCACCAACTATCTTTTCGTCACCAATCAAAAAAAAGAAAAGCCCCGACATTATCATCGGGACTTTTCTAAGTGTATTAATTGCTGTTAATTATCTTCTTAGTACCTTGAATTAAACCATCGCAAACCGGCTTGCGTCTATTTTAACACCGAACACCAGATACTAACTTTATTGTAAAGGTACTAACTCTTGTGTAAAGACACTAACTATAATGTTTAGGTACCAACTTTAATGTCAACAGACATAATTGTTCAGTGACATTATAGTTGGTGTCTCAAAAACTTAGTAATATCAACGAAAATTAAGTTTTTTGGCAATTTCTTATTTCACATTATAGTTGGTGTCCAAGATAAGATAACCATTTCTACATTTACATTAAAGTTTGTACCTGTAAATCACAATAAAGTTTGTTTTTAATGATGTCATGCAGACTACATCAATTTACGAAATCCTCAAACACTATTTATTTGAATCAATTTCATAAAGCGTCCTCTCAATAATCAGACGCGCCGAATATTACAACATCATTTTTTTGAAAATGGGAGTTATGCAGCTAATTTATTAGCTTTAATACTTTGGTACAAGCGATCAGATGTTAGCTTACAAGCCGTGTAGGTTAGACACGCAAGCTCAAAATCAACCTTAGCCAGCGCTCCACGATGACGGATGTTATTCAACTGAAAGTACTCTTTCAGATACGCATTTACGCGTTCAACTGCTGTTCTCTTCTTGCACAGATCGTAATAACTGTCACTACCACGAGCTGGAACGGTGTATTTCCTTAGGTTATCGTCGATCTTTTTCTTAAAGACCTTCTGGCATTTCCCATCCTTAAACTCTAAAATACACTCTTTTGGCTGCGTGCATTTTAGAGTTTCGTATTTCGAATCAAAGCTGTCGTACCGATAAGAATGACCTTCTTTACAGGTCGGACGAAAGTATTTGTCCACGTCTGCATCCTATTTTTCATTGCGACGGTTGTAATCGATCAGTGCTCTCGCGTTCATCACCTTGGTTTGCTGGTAAATCGGAACTAAATCATAACCAGCATCTACAAGTACATGCTTAACGGGTAGGTTAGGATGCCTTTCGACCAGTCCTTTAAGCAACGGAATAGCCATTTTCCCATCGTTGATGTTTCCTGAAGAAAGCAATGTTGTAAGGATATATTGGGTTTTGCAATCGACCAGAAGATGTGCTTTATAGCCATACCAGAACACGTTTTTACCTTCGGAGTTCTTCTTCACACCCCATGCAGGAACACATGGGATTTCCTTCACCAATGCGTCATATCCGTAAGGTAATTGTACTTCTACCTTCTTCTCGAACAGGGGGCGATTTTCTTCAAGTTCCAGTTGTTCCTTTAACCATTGCTCTCGCTCACCCTTGGATTTGCGGCCACGTTTCTTCTTCGGAAGTTCAGTGGCTAGTTGATCCGTATCATCTTTCTTCTTCTCCGGTCGGCGATTTCTGAAAGACTTGGGATTTATGAAGTTTTTGGCGTGTACGAAGCTTCACTTGGAATCCGATCGGAACCGGTAAAGCCACTCAATGCTTCTTTTCAAACGTTTCCTTAGATCTTTTATCGTTGGAATGCGTTCCACGATTCGAATGAACAGCGAATGTAACATCGCTGTGTAATTCAACTGACTCGGTGCCCCTAGAAACGCCTTTTTGGAAACAACACGTAAGAAAAGATTAACATCTAAGGTCTCAAAAAGATACCCGTAGGTATCCTTGGGTGACATTTCTAATAAATCCCCCAAGGAAAACAGACTTTCCTGTTGAATACTATACATGTGGAGTTCTTCCTTTCTTCTCTCTGGTGCGTGGTAGTGGTACCTAAACACTTCGAGATTTAGGGAGGTACTCCTTTTTATAATGTTTATAAGCCTAAGCGCAGTAAGGCTTTAGAATTATGAAATTGATTCAGCTTCTAACGATTTTAAAGGTACAACAATTGTAGGGAAACCCGTTGAAACCTCTTGGATAGGAAGCCTTTCATCTATGAATACCTTATCTATATTTAAAACTTCAGCAATCTTATTCGCATCTAATATTTTATCAAATATTGGTATATTTTGTTTCATCCATAGAATTTCTTCTTGATTATCGAACGAAACTGAAATTTTCCCGGCTTTATAATTTAAAATAAGTTGATCCAAGGTTTCCTCTAATATTTCGTTTCGAATAATATAGGCAGTTCCTAAAGTCGGATGCCCCGCAAAAGAATATCATAACCATTGTCTTTCTTTGCATCAGATAATATAAAGGTAGTCTCAGAAAAATTAATTTCTTTGGCGATTTGTTGCATCTCACGATCAGAAAGGCTTCCAGCATTTTTAAAAACAGCAAGTTAATTTCCTGTATATTTTCCTTGCGAAAAAACATCAACAATAGAATAGTTAATTGTACCCATAATAGACTCCTCATTTATTTAGACCCGAAAGATAGAACCGCGATATGAAAAAGGCGGATCATTGCACGGTCGTTTCCAGTAGTAAGATTAAATTCTTAGAAAGTATTATTGCGTACTCGAGAAATACTCCCGTTCAACTTTGCAAATTTTCACGTTATAGTTTTGGCACCATTCTTGCATGCCTTTTTCCTGGGCAACTTTGTGGGCTTGATTGTTCTTCCAGTTACTTATAACCTCCAGGTTATCCCATTAGGAAATCGTAATGCCAGAACCCGAAGAATCCCTTACACTTTCGATTCCTAAGAAACCAGGTTGCTGGGAAGGTCGCCATAACCGGATTAAAGAGTATCAATGCAGACACGATTTCACAAGAAATCACGGACGTTGTAAGAATGGGATTTTAGTCGAATAGAATTGTAAGCAGAATTAAGCTCAATGTTCTAGCACTAATCTTGGACTAAATAGTCCAGTATATTCGAGTATTTTTCTAAATTTTGAATCTATGTAACCAAAGATTCTATCGTTACTGTTAACGCAAGGGGCACATCGAAATCACAACAATGATATGAAACGACCTAATAAATCTCGTTCTTCTTCTATAAGAACATCCAGCCTTGAACTGATTTTACTCAAAATCGTCCTATCATTCTTTATATCATACTTCATGATCAGCGTTCTTAGCACAAAGAAATCTTTCTCCAGAGAAACAAAACGCTGCCGCAAATCATCCTGCACAGTTAAAATTCCTGTTTCTTTAAAGTAATTAATTCTAGAAACCATGTGTTTTTTATGCTCCCAAAAAGTATGTAGCGGACGTATATCGGAATCCCCTGTTTCAAGAAACTCTTTTTTATATAATTGATAGGTATCCATTCCAAAAACAGCATCTATTGGTCTATAATGCACAAAAGAGTTCGTTGAGTTAACGTAATCTAGTAAATACTTTTTTAGTAAAGGAAGATTTACTTCAAGGTCAGAATTCGTATATTCAATATCCGTAGTGGGGTCAAAAAAGCCAACACCAGCCCAAGGTGAATGTACAAATCCTTTCTCAAGGCTCTCAAAGTTAATTTCCATTTCCGTAAATTTGTTGGCTTGATTAAAACCAACTATTTTAAATTGTTGTAAGTCCTTATCATATCCATAAATTAAATTTTGATGAGGGTATGTTTTCTTTAAATAGTTTACTTTTGAAGGGATGTAATATTCATCTACTACAATTTCACAATAAACCCCCTGATCGATACAATCTATTATAAACTGAATCAAATTAAGCTTCGTCCTGAAAAGAAAGTCTCTCGTTAGCCAATTTTGATTAATACAAGGAAATCGAGCGTACTTCCCATCGTAAGAGAGAAAATCGAATTTTAGATCTATTTCTTTATCTCTGCTATATATCTGTGCATAATTATTATAAAACCATGTTTTCTTTTTCTCGTCTGTTAAAACAATACATAGTTGATGAGCTTGATGGAGATAACAAGTTATTGGTGAAATCGTTATAGGTAAATATTTTGAATTCAATTAAACTCCTCCATTCATAATGCGAGTAAATTTCCTATCTCATAGGACCTAATTGGTTATCTTATTTGTTTTTTTTCTTTTCTGATATTAGATACATCCCCTATATTTACAAAATACTCCGCACTTCTTATCATTGGTGAGCAGTCGGTTAAATCTCCGCTCAAACCAATTTCAAATATAAAATCCTTATGTTGCACATAAGGCTTAACTAGACTCCAATCGATGGAACCCTGTCCGAGAGGAAGTGCATCATGAGATTGCCCTAAACTATCTACTAAATGATAGTAATGTGCATAGTTTTGAGTAATATCTAATACTCGTTCCAATCCCTTATTCCTGCCCTGTAAAGCAATAAAAGTATGGCTAACATCCACATTCAGTGGTAAGTTGAGGGGCACAATAATTTCTTCCATAAGGTAAGGATTTGCGTAAGAAAACAATCCTTCAGTTGTGTCTTCCCATAAAAATAGACCCTCAGCAAATTGTTGGACTTCCTCAACCCTGTGTTTCATTCGAATCGACGCTTGACGGCCATGTAGATCCGAGCTTATCGTATCAATGTAATGAGCATGTACTATACAGCGAACTCTTTCTTGCCTGCAAATCTCTGCAAGTACTTCCGAAGAGTAACAATAGAATGCTTTCATCTCTACATCATCCGACATGATATCCAGATATGTTCCTTGGAATCTAGGTGGGTGATGTAAGTAGACTCTTATACCCAAATTATGTAGTCGACGAATTTGCTCAATTATTAGATTTGGATGCCCAATGTCTTCTTCTGTCAGATAAAATTCAATAATTTCAGGATTATATTGAAGTCGGTCTGTGATACTAATCTCATTTAAATTTGTTTTTAAGCGAATATAGTTCATTGTTTAACACCTCAACTTCACGTTCATAAATTTATGTTAATGCTAGAACATTATTTGGCATACATTTTTTTCTATAAGCGTACATATTGTTTCTACTGCCTCAAGCTCTAAATCACCATAGTAAGGTAATGACAGAACTCTCTTTACAACCCTGCTAGCATAGGGAAGATTTTCCGACCTAGTTGAATCAAGATGTTTATACCAATGAAAGTCACTACATAATGGATAAAAATATTTTCTTGTAAAGACATTGTATCTTTTCAACTCTTCATGAATCCAATCTCTAGATCTTCCATATTTACTTTCATCTATTTCAATAACAAAATATTGATAACTACTAGAATCCTGTTCTAATGGAGTCAACACCCTTATTCCTGGTATGTTTTTTAACAATTTTTCATATAACTTTTTAATCTTATCTCTTTTTAATCTTTCTTGATCTACTAATTTTAACACTTCTAAACCTATACCAGCTTGAATTTCATTCATCTTCGCGTTTAAGCCGGACAATACAACTTCTTCAGGTCCATCCAACCCGAAATTTTTTAGAAGATCTAACTTTTTAATCAATTTTTCGTCCCTATAAGTAAGACCTCCTCCCTCTACCGTATTAAAAAGTTTGGTAGCGTGAAAGCTAAACATTACCATGTCACCAAAGTTACCTATTGGTTCCCCATCTATTTTTGATCCAAAAGCATGTGCCGCATCATAAATAACTTTCAAATTATGCTTTTCTGCTATCTTTTGAATTGCTTCTACATCACACGGGTTCCCGAATACATGAACAGCAAGAATAGCACTGGTATTCTTTGTAATCAATTTCTCAATCTTTGTAGCATCAATATTTAATGTATTGGGATCGATATCACAAAATACTGGAGTCAATCCATTCCAATCAAGAGCTTGAACCGTTGCAGGAAAAGTGAATGGCGTTGTAATTACCTCTCCCTTGAGATCCAAAGACTTCAAACCCAATAACAATGCAGAAGTTCCATTATTGAATAATGATAAATGGTTAACATTTAGATATTTTTTTATATTTTGCTCTAACAAAATATGTTGCGGCCCACCATTTGTCAGTATTTTCTCATTGTATATTTCTTCAATTTTCCGAGAAATACTATTTATATTGGGCATCAATGGCCTTGTTACGTATATAGGATCTTTGAATGTCATCAACAACGAAATTCCCCCTAGCACTTCATGCTACACGATGCTAAAAATATCAATTAATCACGCGAGCTCTCGCACTGCTTTGAACAATAATCATCAACAATACTGGTGCCTAGAGCTCACGATATAAAAAAAACCGTTTATTTAGTTAGCTTTAGGCAACATATTAAACCTATATTTCTCCGCTTGAGAATTAAACATTTCTGCGTACTTACCATTATGATCCATTAATTCCTCGTGTGTGCCCTGCTCAACAATTTGACCCTGTTCCAGCATAATTATTCGATCTGCCATTCGCGTCGTTGATAAACGATGGGAAATAAAAATAACAATCTTGTCTTTTAATTGTTCCATCATGACTTTGTTCAATTCATATTCCGAATTTGGATCTAGCGCACTAGTCGCTTCGTCGAGAACTACGATTGGATAATTGTTAGCGAAAATTCTAGCTATCGCTACTTTCTGAGCTTCCCCTCCTGAAAGGTTAACGCCGGAATCATCATATTCCCTTGTAAGATTCGAGAAGATTCCTTTCTCCATCTTTCTTAGCTTATTATCGAAACCGCTGTCATGAAGTGCATTCAGTATTCGATCATTGTCACTATCGTCAACCACGTCCATCGCTACATTTTCAGATAATTTAGCTGCATACATTTGATAATCTTGAAACACACAGCCAATGCTATTACGGTAACTTTCTAAATCGAGTTCTTTTATGTCTATGCCATTTAACTTGAGTACTCCATCTTTTACATCATACAAGCGCAATAGTAACTTGATTAAAGTTGATTTTCCCGCACCGTTATAACCAACTAAAGCTATTTTCTCTCCTTTATTTATTTTAAGAGATAAGTTATTCAAAATTGGCTTATGCTGACCTTCATAGGAGAACGAAATATTACTCAATTCAATCTCATTGATCTCTCTTGGAGTTTTTATTGCGTTTAATTTACTCCGTATTTCAGGTTTATAGTCCATAAACACTCTAAACTTTTCGGCATATAAGCTATGCTCTGGGAATTTGGACAGGCGATCTACTATCGCATTAAGATTGTATGTTACTTTCCATATACCATTCATTGATGCGGCAAAATCACCCATCGAAATTGTTTTTTGCACAAACATCTTGAATGCAAGAATAATGGTTATAACCACTTCACTCAGGACAGATAAGAGACTTTTCAAAGAAGAAATCATAAAAATCCCCATACTGTACTTTTTGTAAGTATTTTTAGTGTCCTCAATTGTTTTCGAATAGTCATTCTCCAATAGTTTCGAAACATTACTTAACCTAATTTCAGAAGCATATTCTTTTAAATAAAAGATTCGGTTTATATAAGAGGTCTTTTTTTCTAGCGGCTTAAGATCGATAGCTCTTTTCACCTCTATTTTTGCAAAAAGATATTGCAAGAAGATAGACAGAGCAACAGCTGCCACCAGTATTAAAATAATATTTGCATCTATAGTGAGAAGCACTCCAATAACTGTTAACAAAGATGCTATCTCATTAAGCATTCCGCAAAAATCATCTAACGTATCACTGCCCCTTTTATCTGCCCCTTGTATTGCCCAAATAAAATCAGAGTAGAAATTAGGATTGTCGTAACAAGAAAGATCCATTCCCACAATTTTCTGAAGCAATTCTGCATGCATTTTCCCGTGAAGAACCTCGCGTGACTTGTGACTGAAATAATGCCAGAACCAGGAATATAACCACGATATAATGATTTGGTAAACTACATAAATGCTAATCAGTATCGTAATCTCAGAAAAAGAAACTCCTTCTTCTACCTTATTAAATAACACTTTCAGGAATAATACATTTGCAAGGGCTAGAGAAAATCCTCTGAAGACATTATATATAATGGACCATATGAGGTAAGCGGGTGAATATTTATAAACAAGCCTAAGCATATAAAATGTATTCTGGGTCACTCTCTTTATGTTCACACTATCACCTCAAGATATTTTTCTGCTTGCTTTCTAAACAAATCTGCATACTCACCATCATCCGCCATTAGCTTTTGATGATTTCCTTGCTCGCTGATTTCCCCATCTTTTAAGAAATAAATTCGATCGGCCATTACTGCTGATGACATCCGATGTGATACAAAAATAACTGTCTTGTCTTTGCAAATTTCCAACATATTAGAGAACATCTGATATTCGGCAATAGGATCTAGTGCACTCGATGGTTCATCCAGAATAACAATGCCACTTGGTTGGGCAAATACTCTCGCTAAAGCAATTTTTTGAGCTTCCCCTCCAGAGAGTTCTATTCCTCTTTCATCAAATTCACGAGTAAGTATTGTGTTAACACCGTTATCTAAATTTTTAACTTTTTCGTATATCCCACTTGCCTTAAGTGAGTCTTCAATGATTTGATGCTGTTCCTTAGTCTCTACTTCAGACAGCATTACATTTCGCGCAATACTCATTGAGAACAACTTATAATCTTGGAATACTGTTTTGATATTGCCTCTATACGAATCCAAGTTATAGTTTTTAATATCATGATCATTAAGGTAGATGGTTCCCTTAGAGGTGTCATAGAGACGCATAATTAATTTAACAAGAGTGGATTTTCCTGCACCATTATTACCCACAAGTGCAATCTTCTCACCTTGCTTAACCTCAATATTTATACGTTTCAGAACATAGTCTTTCATTCCTTCGTACTTGAAAGATACATCATCCAGTTTTAACCGGTTATGCGAGGACTTAACTAATTTTCCATTTTCATTTTTATCGATTTTAGGCTCATAGCTCAAAAAGATTCTAAAATTCTCGATGTAGAGTGAATTTCCCTCGAAATCAGTATATATACCTACTAACTCTCTAAAGGACCAGGCAACATCGCCTACCGAATCTATGATGACAAAGAAATCTCCCAGCAAAACGGTTTTGCTAACAAGTGCTTTATAGGAGACATAGAAAATTACTAGTGAATCAGTTAATACTTCATTTGCAAGGAAAAATAAATATTGAAGTAATGAAAGTTTCATTCCATACTTTTTCGTTACAAAAACTATGTTTTCATATGCGTCATAAAACCGTCTGAATAGCACTCTATGAATATTAGTCAGTCTTATTTCTTTTGCATAATCTTTGAGATAAAAGGTACGCCGTGTATAATCTTTTTGTCGCTCAATTTCTAACTTGATCATATTGTATGCATGGTACCATTTATTATTGTATTTCCCGATTATCAAGCCTGCTATGACTGGAATAAAGATAAAACAAAATACAATCGGATCAATCGTAAAAATAATGTAAGAAGTTAAACTAATATACGTTACAATACCAACGAATTCACTTATTGACTGTACAACAGCTTGTGCACGTACGCTTGCTTCGGATAATGCTTTAACGTAGCTATCATAGAACTCTGTGTTTTCATAACAGGATATATCTACTTCAGTCGCCTTTTTAAGAAGTAGTTTCTGTATGTACCATTGAATATTTTGATCGGATATTGGCGTATAGACTTGTATATAATAATTTTCAAACATAGAGAATAAAATCTTAAGTCCACCCAATGTACCGATTACAAGCGCAACCTCAGAGTAATCAATACCGGTCGTAAATCCATTCAAAATATAACGCAGTAATAATACAAAGAAAAGAAACGTCATTACACGATTAACGACACTGAAAACTAAACTCAAAAAAATTCTAGAAGGACTAGCCTTCCAAATTAGTTTCAATACAAAAATATTATTATCAAATATTTTATATAAACCTTTGCTCTTCATAGTTAGCTGTACCCCCCCCTTAGTGGCTGATTGCATCTTCCAAGTTTGAATTAATTAGCAAATCAAGCACTTCCTTTTCGCGACAGGTGATTACTTCTAATTTTTCAATCGCGCTAAATATTCCATTTTTCTTTTGGCTTTGCGATGCTTTAAAGAGGAATCGAAACATAAGTACCCAGTCTCGATTATTTTCTTCAAGCAGTCTAAATACGGGATTATCTTTTGATATTAACGATTCATACATCTTTAAGTATTGAATTGTCATATTGCATCTTCTATCGATGTGCCATCCCCAAGTCCCACTGCATAGACTCGTGGCAATGCTGCCTATTCGCTCATCACTAACCTGTAGAATCTGCTCTAATAGTAGTTTAAATGTAAATGAATGTATGCGTTCATCTGATAGAAGGCTATTTTCAGGATGCTTATACAATTTATGCAATCGTTTGATGGAATGCATAAATTCTTCCCACGTCTTGCCTTTACTTATTTGTACTTGTTCCTGCTTAAATAACAGTGTTGTGTATGAACGTACTTCAGCCTCATGAATTCCTTTTAAAAATTCAGGATAGGACATAACCCCCTTATACTTAGGGATGGCTGAAACACAATGAATTTGCCCTTTCTTATCATCGTATCCAATTACCATTACCGCATGATCTCCATGGCGTTTTTGATAAATATGAGGATAATGATAATGTGCGTAGTATTGATCAAAGTTCACAATTACAGGAAACCCATCATTCAAATATTCCTTAATTTCATTCAACATTTTTTTTTTAGATGGATAATGAATCTTCATTTCGATATTGTAAAGTGCATGTAGCTGTTCAGGATTAACGGGTTCAATATCTGTAATCTGTATCTCTTCATAGCTTCTCTCTACCATCAACAATACGTTCATGTTGAACTGCCACGGCCATACTGATCCTAAGTAATTAACTGGATATTTTTTATACAAAATGAGCGACATTATTAAATTTTGATAACAATCCAGCTCTACATCTAAAAATGGCTCAATATTAGCAAAGTCGTTTATGATCACATTATTCCCTCTTTTTCACCATGGTCATCAGCTCAAAAATTCATTGTTATTTCTCGACTTGATTTTTCATAATTAGATTCATAAAATCTTGAACAGTTTGCAAATTATCGGCCGTCAAATTGTCGTCCTCAACCTCAAAAGAGAACTGCTCTTCTATTTCAACAATAATTTTTACAAAGGAGATAGAATCCACCCCTATATGTTTCAAATTTGTAGTTCCACTAATCTCATCCAGTGATAAATCCAATCCAGATTGCTCCTTAATAATATGTTTCACTTGTTCTAAGATATCGTTCATAACTAGAACCAACTTCCTCTCTGGTTTTTATTTATTGTTCTCTCTGATCGATATGTCTGCCAAATTAAAAGAAATCGTTTTCTTTGCAAGTTTTTGGAACATTGCAGCTTGCTTTTCAATTTTGATATCATAATTTTTAAAATCAAGTTCTGGTACCAGGTAAGCTACAATTAAATAATCAGTAGGAATTTCATAAGGATTAACTTCATTTAAAAGTGCTAATCTTTCTTGCTCATTTTCATATTTATTCATTTTAAGTGGTCTACTCATACATTTTGTTTCGTTGTAATCTTGGTGATTAAACAGCTGCACTCTGAAGCCATTGATATACATTATTTTTATATTTTTTCTCAGAGCAAAATTAAACACTTCATCTATATCGTTAATAATCGGTTCGCCATTGTCGTTCAAGGAAGTGTTGCAAATTAATGGAATTCCTGTATCCATTTTAAATGCAGCAATAATATTATATAAAGTCTCATTATCCTCTTTTCTAAGGCTTTGGATTCTAGCTGAACTATCCAAATGTGCAATTGAGGGTACCAGTTCTTGCTTATCTTCTCTAATTTTAAAAGTACTAAGCATATAGGGCGATTCATAATTTGATACAAACCATTCATTTAATTCCTCTTCTAATATTATTGGTGCTACTGGTCTCCACCATTCTCTAATCTTTACATGATTTAAAATATCTTTACTCTTTGTACATCTAGGATCTGCTAAAAGACTTCTATTTCCTAAAGCCCTTGGACCTATCTCTGAGCGATCATTAAACCAAACAATTGGTGACTCCTTTATATCTTCTATAACTCGATCTATTGATAACTCCGAAATATTTTCAATAAATCCACTATACTTGGTGCCATATTCATCAATATCAAAGTTTTTCTTATCCCCATAATATGCATTTTTGAAGAGGAAATTGAAAGATGCTAGATGACTGTAAAATGCATATAAACCGATTCCAAGTGATAACCCACTATCATTAATTGCTGGAGAAGCCATAAACCCTTTGAATTTATACTTATCCATTAATGCACTATTAGTAGGACAATTTAGACCAAATCCTCCTCCAATAGCTAGATATGCTTGTGAGGGATCTAGATGATATTTTTCTATCATTTGATTTACATTGCACTCCATAATTTTCAACGATATTGACTGCAGTACTTTAACAAACATACTGATTTTATTTTCTCTTTCGTTAAAGTTCTCATCGAAATAATTAAACAATTTCCCTGCATCTTTTTCTTCTAATGATTCAATAAATGTGATAATGCTGTCCAATTTTTCATATGCATTCTTTAGATCGTAAAACTCTTGAACAAGTATCAGTTCATCCATACTGACTAGTAATTCACTCTTACTCGCACTTCCTAACGCCATTAACGAACCTTCCCGCATATTGTACTTATGGCGAGAGTGATCCCATAATATACCAGGAGAATAAATTGGGAACATCTTTACCTTGCCGTTTATAGAAATGCAACCAGCATAATACTTCTTTTTATATGCATTTCCGTCGACTACATTATCAGGCCCACCATCTACAGCCATAGTTATAATATTGGAGTTGTAGAATTTTTGACTGTCTATTAACATAGATGAAAACAAATGCGCTATACTATGATATGCAATTTCATTATGAATTGGAGTTTTATAATACTCTTCTGCTAACTCAGGTGTTCCCCATATATCGTTCATATCATCAATGGTTAATTTGTAATCTGCTAAGAGATTATTAATACAACTTATTGCATCGGCTTTATTGTAAAATGATTTATGATGCCCCTTAAGCCCGCTTAATCGCTCCAGCTCCCAGTAATGAACAAGCTCTACGTTATCTCCTTCTTTTCGCCAAAGTGCTATATTTTGATCATGTCTAACAGATAAATTAAGCAAATGAGCAACATTACCAATATGAATATATGCTGATAGATAATATCCGTTTTTCATATTTTCACTCCCTAATCTATATATAATTCGCGTATTCACGGTTCATCTTAAATAACTTAATGAGTAATCTCTTTTTTTGGAGATCCAGCAAACTTATATATTCATCAAACTGGCTTCCCTCGAAATTTTGCTCACACAAAAGCCACGCACGCTCAGGATCCCAATTATGTTCTGCCAAGTCTAGTAACTCATTGAACCAAAGTGTGATCATATTTCCCATTTGCTGTAGAATTTCATTTGTAGCTGATTCGTTACTTACAACTACCTCTAAAGTATTTGCCTCATTATGGAATTTTCTTTTGAGGTAGGAAAGCATATTAAGGTAATCAATGTTGAAAGAGTACAGCTTCAGATTGTAATCGTTTTGGGCATTAAATTTGCTAAAATAATTTTTAATTAATGAACCTAGCTTACCTATCCGTTCATCCATAAATTTGTATTCATATTCATAAAATTGCTGCGATTCTATAAGCAATCCATCGCTTTTAATCTGCTCAAATAGTTTTGTTGATTGGTTAGGAGCTAATAGATTCGTAAGGTGAAAAGCGCCCGCCAAAAAGTTTGCAGATAAAAAGTTTGCGTTTTCTCTTAAGCTTTCAAACGTAGAGTACGGATTGAAATTAACAAACGTTATCGATACATGTATTTCCAATTCATTCATAAATTCTAATGTATTTTTAAAGTCATCAATTGATTTGCTTTTACCATATAATTTTCTATCTGCTTCATTACCTGTTTCCAAGTCTATAAACACACCACATAATCCAGCCTGAACCAAATTTCTTACAAATTCTTTACTTACTTTTTGAGAAAAATCAAAAGTCACATACATATAAAAATATATTTCTAGATTTCTTTTATTAATCTCATCCATAAAACTTGTTAATACATTTACATATTCATCACTATTAAAACCATGGTCTAAAACATCAAATCGGTTAATGTTATAATTAGTCACAATGTACTCAATTTCATCAACAATGTTTTTTACACTTCTTAAACGGATCCTCTGATTGTTCAAATCACTTCCATATCCACGGGTAAAAAATATTTTTGCCGCTTTAATATTATATTGAACTAATGGTTCTCTATTAGGAAAAGGAAGATCATCTAGTTTTCCAGTGTCAGTCGATTCTGGATTTGTAATTAATCTATTATTGCTATCACGATAAACAATTCCATTAACTCTACTTACATCTTCTTTCTTAGCTAAAGTATTGATGAGATTAGAGAAACTCCTCTCCCCTTCACCCATAATCACAAAATCGAGGCATTGATTTGCTGTCATAATCTCCACATTAAAGCAAGATGAGAAATATCCTCCCCAGCAAATATATGTATCTTTTAAAAGCTTTTTCACATGTTCAGAAATAAGTTTCGCATATTCATAAGTCACATTGTACACATTTATGCCAATGACATCTGGATAAAAATCTAGTATCCAATTATAATCAATGTATTTGATACTAAAAATTTTAAGACTTACATCGTGACCTTCTTTTTGTAGCGTTGAAGCAATGTAGGCTAAGCCTATTTCTTCATCTACATACTGATCATCACTGCAGATGGCTAATAACAAAATTTTCATTTATCGAACCACCTACCTATACTCATGTGTCCTATTACATTTCTTTATCCAAGAAATAGTCGATTCAATTGCAATATTTATCGTCGATTGTGAAAAGCAATGTCCTGCACCTTTCACAACAACATGACTGTCACAACTTCTATTTTGCACTCTATCTGCTATATATTTGTAGCAATTAATATCGTCATTCTCACCGGTTACTAACAAAGTAGGAAGAGTGCAGTTATCATAAAGATCTTCTCGATTTAAATGCTTTTCATATTGTAGAAACTCTACTGGTAACCATAATGGGCTAATCGGGAAGACTATATTTTTACTACTGTTGCGTAACAATTTAATTTTAGAAGTTGCAGGAATATCGTTAATAACAGGACTCCATAGAACTAGATTCTTAATCCCTAATTCTTTCTCAGCAACTAGCCAAGAAATATTAGCTCCGAAACTCCACGAGAGCATTGTAATTTGTGATGTATTAATCGTTCCTAATTGTTCTAATAAGCGAATTACATTTTGTAAATCATCCACATAATCTTCATATGACGTTTTATCAAAGTCCCCTTCACTTACGCCTGAACCGATATGGTCGTATCTGAAACTGTAATATCCATTCTCCGCTAACTTCTTTGCTAGCATATGCCACGCTTTGAATTCGCTAACACTGTCACAACAAAGACCATGCTCGAATATAACCACGGGTAAATTTTCACCTGAATAATCCCTAGGTCCATATAGTACCCCTGCCATTTGGTTTCCTCTAACTTCAAGGGCAAAAGTTTGCATAAATATGGTTTCTAGTTTGGTTACTTGATATTTCGACAACCGTTCAACATTATAAGTCGGTTTACTTTGATTTTCTGCTAAACGTTGATCCGTATGGCGACATACACAATCGATGGTATAATCGAATAGTTCTGATGATTGCAACCAATAGTTTTCATTTGTTAGATGCCCACAATCGATTATCGTTACCTTTTTTTGTTCTTTAGAAATATCTAAACTTTCAAACCATCTTCCATTTCCCCAATGGAATATCGTTATACTTCCCTTAAACTCACTCAAAATTTCGTTATAATTCAACCCGCTTAAACCACAAATTGTTTTATAACTTACAACCTCACTTTCACCACCAAAAAATGGACCTACCGTAGTATCCCAAAATCTCAATTCATAGTCTGGATTCTCTATGTTTATAATTTCAAAAGTAGGCTGACTTCCATTTTCAACTAACCTAGCGTATTGGGTTTCCAAATAACCCAATGGGATTGTTTCTCTGTGCATTTCATTCGTTTGATCCTCAAGCTTCGTGCACATCATTTTTATTGAACTTATATCTGGATTTAATAAAAATAATTGTTTACTTCCTTTTCTATTAGCTAATATTGGGGCTACGAAGTTTCCAGCAGATACACCTATTATTAAATCAACGGTGATTTCAAGCATATTTGCCATAAAATCATGCACGATTTCACTAGCTTCTATACATTCATCAAGCCCCTGCAAGACAAGCTCTCCATCACTATTACCTGTCCCTGGATAATTAAATGTCATCACATTAAATCCTAGACAGCTTAATTCTTTTGCAAGCGTACTAGTATAGTAACGAATACCTGCCATGGAACGATTGGCTAAGGAGGGACATATAAAGATATTCCCTTTATTGCCTTCTCCCTTCCCAAACCATATCGTGGAGAATATTGTTGATTGTTTAAAAGGTATGTAATACTGTCTTACCATCTACAATCCCTCTACTTTCAGATAGATTCCTTGTTGCTAAATCTTCGCCGGTCAAGTTCTAACCAATCCTTAGCATGTTAGGGATCATTTCAGTTTATGATTTAAATAACTGCATAGGTTTTCAATAGAATCAATATTCTCAGTGATTAATGCATCCTCATCGATTTCAATATTATAATGCTCCTCGATGTGTACAAATAATGTCATGATGCCAAGCGAATCAATACCTAATTCTGAAAAACTCTTCGTTGCATCAATAGTTATGTCCTGGTTGTAATCTAGTTCTTCTCGAATTGTTTTTGCAATCCAATCATATCTATCCATTTTATTACCTCCTGTAATTTGATTTTCTAGAGATATCTAATTAATAATGGTTTCTGCAAATTATAATTTAAAAAAAACTTCGTCAAGGCAGCTTTCATTGGTATAAGTATTATTGCTAAACTCTGCT
The DNA here is from genome assembly GCF_059445545.1 of Paenibacillus sp. Y568. Taxonomy (NCBI): domain Bacteria; kingdom Bacillati; phylum Bacillota; class Bacilli; order Caryophanales; family Paenibacillaceae; genus Paenibacillus; species Paenibacillus sp. Y568. The sequence continues at coordinate 27,037 of NZ_JCAIUM010000029.1, read as the reverse complement.
TCAAAACGCCGCAATGAAATTTCACCCATTAAAAATAATTTTAGTAGACTTACCTTTTTATCTGGATGAACTTCTGAAAGCAGTTCCGTGCTGGCTTCATATTGCTGTATAAAATAATCTTTACTTCTTGGATGCGGAAGGTGATAGTTGATAGTATCACTACCATTTACAAACATAATATTATTTCCCTGTAATCTAATAGCTAATTCAAAATGCTCAAATCCCCAAGATTTAAATTTCTCATCGAACGTACCTGCCCTAACAATATGCTCTTTCTTTATACTTGAGTTTCCTGCAAGGAAACTGATCCAAGCAATCGGCGAGCTTGATAATTGTTGATCATTGTATAATGTCATTATTTTTTTGTAATACTGCGGCAGTCTCGAATATTTCCTCATCTCATTCTGTTCAAAGTTTTCCAGACGAGCCAATCCGCCAAAATAGTCATAGCTAGCTCCGATAACAGCAACCTCATAATCAAATTTACTGTTTAACTTAATATGATTGGCAACAAAATCGTTGTCAGGAACCCTATCCGCATCACAAAATATCAGAATTTCACTTGAGCTTTCACGTATACCGGCATTTCTTGCACTTGCTCTCCCCATATTCTTTTGGTTAATCAACTTAATATCAAATTTCGGATCGAAGCGTGAGGATATATAATTTTCATCCAAACCATCAATCGAACCGTCATTAACAATCACAACCTCAAAATCACTTGTTGAGCAAGTTTGATAATTAAAAAATTCTAGCGTATAGCCCAATGACTCTTTCTGATTGTATACAGGAATAATGACAGATGCCTTATAACTTTTATTTCCCTTCATATAGCTATTTCTCCTTTAGAAAGCGGTTTCTAGCCATGACTCGTGATATTTTCCCGGTGTTCGTTTTTTCTATACTGCTCCATTCAACAAACACCTGTGGAATTTCAACTTGCCTCAAATATTGCTGACAATGTCTATTGAGCTCTTCACTACTCAATTTTAATTTACTTTTACGTTTTGTTGTATACACACACACAATTTTTTGTACATAATTTTCATCTGGGATTCCAAATACAACACAATCATCTATGTCTGAAAAGTCAGTAATGATCCCCTCAATACAACTAGGGTCGATATTAATACCTCCCCTATTAATTAGGTCGTCTTTTCTTCCTCTTACAAACAACTGACCGTTCACATCCAGATAGCCCTCATCATTAGTCTTCAGCCAACCATTTACGATTCTATCTTCTGTCAATTGTTGATTGCCTAGATAACCTTTCATAAGACTAGGGGTATGAACGTTAATTTCCCCTATCTCATTTGGTTCACATTCAACGCCAACATTATTAATAATTTTAATTTCTACTCCGTCTAACGGTTTCCCAACCGATCCGTTCTCGCTATATTCATCAGGTCGTTGAGCTGACACTCTAAATCCAGCTTCAGTTAGTCCATACACATTATAAATACCGGCTGCCTTAAATATTTTGTTCGCTTCTACCAATAATTCCTTTTTCGCTACTGCTCCACTAACATAAACCGCTCTCACGCTGCTTAGATCATAGTTCCTAACACAACTTGCCTTCATAAGTAGATTTAATATAGTAGGATTTATCCCCAGTATAGTAACACCGTTCCGTTCAATTAACTTTAGAGTAGCAGAAGGAGAAATTCTGGGATTCATAATTACTGTCTTTGAACCGGCATATAGAGCTACAAATAGTTCACCTATCAACGAAGATACGTACACCATTGTTCTGGTTATATAAAATATATCTTGTTGATTTGGGTGCATATATGACGCTATTGCTTTAATGTTGCAAATAATCCCCTTATGCGTTAGTACAACACCTTTTGCTCCTCCCGTTGTACCCGAACTAAACAATATGACTGCATCATCATTTTTAATTATTTTTGTGTCAGCCTGCTTAAGTATAGTTAAGAAGAATGATTTATGACAAATTGCTGTATCTTGTTCCTGTTTAGACAGGATTGAACTTGACTTACGATTTGTAATTACTAGACTTGCTTCTGCTCTATCCAAGTAATCAACAATTGTTTTATACGGTATACTAGGATCGATTAACACAGCCGTCGCATTTGATGATATGACTGCGAAGAAAGCTATAACGAAATCAACACTGCTTTCGATTACGATTCCTACTCTTGCTCCTGGCTGAATTTTAGTGCATATCATTTTTTGGAATTCAATAATCTCTTGTAACAATTGATAACGACCATATTCTTCTCCATTATCTACGATAGAGAACTGCTCTTGTTGGGAATGAAATATTAATTCATCGATTCTCATTTTTATATTCCTTTTCAGTAAATAATCTTCTCTTCTAAATAGCCCTCCTGTACATTACAAAGAATTTTTTCACTTCTTTAGCGATATATTCTACTTCAATATCAGATAGATTTTGATGAACAGGTATCGATAGAATACGTTCTCCTTGCATTTCGGTTTTTGGTAACGAAATATGTCCATATGAATCTATGAAAGCTTTTTGTTGATGAATTTGAATTGGATAATGCACTTTACAATCTACGCCTTGGTCACTCATATATTCGATTAAGCGGTTACGATTTTCCGTTTGAATCACATAGGCGTGGTACACAGAGTGAACACCTTGCGTATCAACAGGTATGATAACTGGAAGATATTTGAATTGATTATTATAGTAAGCAGCGATTTCTCTTCTCCTCTTATTCCAATCGTCCAAATATTTGAACTTAATATTCAATAATGTAGCTTGGATAGTGTCGAGTCGCGAATTCATTCCCCACAGGACGCATTCATCACGTGTCTTAAGACCATGATTTCGTAGCAGTCTAATACAATTGCTCATTTCTTCGTTATCTGTCACAATAATTCCAGCATCTCCGCACGCACCAAGATTTTTCAAAGGATGCATACTAAAACATCCAATATGTCCAAGAGTACCTACTTGCTTTCCTTCAAAAGTGGCCCCTATTGCTTGTGCGGCATCCTCAATGACAATAAGTCCATACGCATTGGCTATTTTCATAATTCCATCCATTTTACAAGGTCTTCCAGCCAAATGAACCACTATAATAGCTTTTGTTTTTGGAGATATTGATTCGGCAATAAGATCTGGATCTATGTTCCGATCATCTCCCACATCAACAAGTACAGGCGTCGCACCAACTAATACTATGGCAGATACGGTTGCGACAAATGAATTGGAAACCGTGATAACTTCGTCACCTTCTCCAATTTGGGATGATTTTAACGCTAAGACTAGTGCGTCTAAGCCAGAATTTACGCCTATGGTATTTGTAATCCCCATATATTCACATACATTGTTCTCAAACTTTGTAACTTCATTTCCTAAAATGTAATCCCCTTTGAAAAATACAGTATTCAATGATTCATGGATTTCTTCCAGCAGATTACCTTCAACACATAAATCTACATAAGGAATTTTCATTTAATGTTCTCCTCAGCTAGTTTGAACTTCCTTCATTTTTTTAATGTTCTGATATTTACTACTATTTGGATCAGATATGTTTCGGCAAACAAAATTATCAACTAATTTCTTAATAGATTGATGGATTCCAAACTTAGGTTTCCAGTCTAGTGAAGATGTGATCTTATTAGAATTTAAATGATAAGACCTCTTATCATTAGAATCTTGAATATCAATTTCTACTGATTTGCTTACTATTTCAGCAACCATAGATGCAATATCCAGCACTGTAAAATTGGACTCAGATACGTTAAAAGCTTGTCCTCCGATATGATCTGCCGGAGCCTCGATAAGTTCCAAATAAATGTCTACCATGTCCTCAATCGACAATAATGGACGTTTTTGGGTCCCACCTAAAATAGTAATTTTATTATTTGTAATTGCTTGATTTGTGAAAATATTTGCCACTAAATCAAGACGAAGCCGCTTTGAATAGCCTACCAAAGTCGCAGGTCGTAAACTAACAGTCGTAAACTCACTACAGTTCTCCGCAAGAACTCCTTCTTCAGCTTTACACTTCGTTTCTGCATAGCATGTAATAGGCATCATTGGAGTCAACTCTGTCACATCTGAATTTTCGTTAATTCCGTAAACGCTTGCAGACGAAGCATTAATAAACCTTTTGACTCCTTGTTCTTTAGCTATTTTCAATACATTTAGAGTCCCATTGTAATTGACGTCCCAGGTTAGCTTTGGATCTAAATCTGCACTAGGGTCATTAGAGATAGCTGCAAGATGAATGACAATATCAATGCTTTCCATCGCCTGAATAACCTTCGCCTCATCTCGGATATCTCCCTGAACAATCTCAATTTTGTCTTTGTATTCAGCCTTGTAAGGGAATTTCTCGTAAAGGAACCAGTCTAAAACCCTAACTTTGTATCCTTTCTCAATTAAAGCATCTACTAATTGAGCTCCTACAAAGCCTGCTCCACCAGTTACTAATATCATGTCTTTCCCTCCTAATATAGTTTTCCAAATTCCAATTTAATTATTTAGTTTTGGAACTAGCTATGGAAATATTCATACTCCTAGGTGAAATTAGTTTTTCGATATTAAAACCTTCAAAAGAATGATTCACCTTCATATTGTGTTTTGAGAAGATTAATTCAATGTCTTGAACAGAATATGTTCTGAATCGTGCGACTTCGATATCAAAATCACATTTAGACCCATTTTTAAAGATTTTTGATTCCTGTATAGCATATTGACTAATAGGGTCATACTGATACTCATCTAAACATATAGTCTGAGTGTCTGGATTGTAATCCCAGTCTCTAGTTGGAAATCTCCTTCTAGCGTAATCACCATTAATTAGATGAATAAAACTATTGCCATTCTCAATTAAGCACTTCGAAATAAGGCTCAACCTCATAATCAGTGCTTGACACTTTCAGAGCGTAATTCTGAACATTTATTCGTTAGATGAGCCCTGTTTTATCCGTAATAATCTTGTCAACACTAAGCTCTGAATTAATCAAGCACTGGTTTCGGTTTTGAGCCCGAAATAATATTGAAAATTTTCTCATTCTCCTCATCTGTTTCCAGAATCCAATTCCACCTTCATATAGATTTAAAACTAAATCAAGTTCATTGACGTAGCTTATTTCCCGAACATCAGCTTCAAACAAATCAATGTTATTGATATTTTGTGATTTCGCTATTTCTTTAGCATAGTAAACAAGTTCGGGATTAATATCAAAGCCATTTATAGCATGGCCTCTCTTTGCAAATTCGATAGAATGCCTACCGTAACCGCATCCCATACTCTAGTATATTGAGTGGTTTCTTTATTTGAAATAATTCATGAACCACGTTCACTTCATGAACCTTTCTTGAGTCCATTGCATATCCTTCATATGTAATTTATAGGCTGTCTTATACCAATCTGTTGGTATCTCCATCATAATGGTCTCCCTCACATCGTTCGTATACTTAGCCCTAAAGAGTCATCAACTATACCTTAGTGTCCCTTCTCCAGAATTTTCACGCCACATTCACTATTTGCAAATTCCAAAGACATATTTTTATTTAGAAGAAAACTACCGTTGTTATCGGAACCAACTATACACTCTGCTCCCTCTACCAATGTAATTTCGAAATAATTATGTGCTGCAAATAACTTCAACTTTTTATTTCTCCAGACAATTTGAGTAGTAACTGAGTTCCAGTTGTCAGGTATTCTTGGCCTTACTTTCAGAGAATTAGAATGATTCTCCAATCCAAAGAAGCCATATAACAGAATTAGCCATGCTCCTCCGTAAGACGCGATATGTAAGCCATTATTATAATTTTCTTTCGGATGAAAATCTAAATTGAACCGCACAGATATTAAAAAATATTTATAAGCAGTTTCAATCATTTCATTATCAGCGGCCACAATTCCAGCATGAGTGGCACTTAACGAAGACTCATGAGTCGTCCTTGCATCATAGAAATTAAAGTTAATTTCCTTATCCTCTTGCATGAACTGATCCCTTAACATGGACATTAACATGATTACATCGCACTGCTTAATGATTTGAGTGCCATCACCCGAAAAGCTCAGTGATTTTTCTACCAAATCTTCGTCCATTATCGGTCTTCCGTTGGAATCATAATCTGATATTTTTTTATCTTGAAGCTTAAAATATCCATCAAATTGCTCAATTACCCCTTCACAATTTCTAGGAGAAATCTTCAAATTGGAGGACACGTGCTCCCATTGTTTGAGTTCCTCATCAGAAATCCCAAGATCGCTAAACCCTTCTGCTGCTTTTTGCACTAGCTTACTCGTTTGCTCAATACACCATTTAGCTAAATAATTCGTATAAAAGTTGTTATTGATATCTATATGATATTCATCTGGACCAATCACATGGTTTATGGAATATACCTGTGCCTCATGATCCCATTCTGCAAGACTCACATTAAATCTACTAATTTCTATAAGTAAGTCTAAATGATTATCAATGAACTCTTGATCACCTGTAATCGCTGCGTATTCAATCATTGAGTATGCCACATTTGAACTAATATGCTTGACTAATCTTCCTGTCCATTCTTCGAAGTAAGTAGCTTTCTCAAAATGATAAACTCTAGTTGGTCCGCCTGGCTCTCCATCAATATCTGATTCCTCCGACCATCTAACTCCCTTGTAGCCAGTAGCTTCAGCATACTTTCGAGCGCCTTCTTTAGTATCGACGCGATGCATTAAGAGAGAACGAGCCTGATCAGGATAGTGCCAACTAAAGAATGGAACTTTATATAAGTCAGTATTAAAGAAAAAGTGTCCATGATGGTATTCACTACTTAGCCCTCTGGCCCCAATATTTTTGATACATTCGTCATTCATAACCTGGAGCAAGTGAAAAGTGGAGAAAAGCAACCCTTGAAATGCCTTAAAATCACCCTCAACATTGATTGAAATATCTTCCCATTTTTTTGACCAAGTCTCTCTATGTTCTTCAAAAAGTCGATCTTTTCCACACTGAACAATTTCTCGGAGAGTTTGGTGAACTTCTTGTTGACTGCTTGAGTCAGAATCAAATGTGACATATCTTATAAAGGTAATCGACTCTTCTCTCTTTGCTTTAAAAAGCGCATTCGTTCCAATCCGATTTTTTTCTATGAACGGAACTGCTTTAATCATTTGCTCTGATACAACCGACGAGGCAGTGTGCACTAGCTTTTTACTTCCTTTTGTCATTAGTGACAGAACACAAATCGAACCTTCTATGAAGTGTTCTTTTAGTTCTAAATGATACGATTTAACATTGTTGTCATAAAATCCGCCGTGATAAGAGTTACCACCTTCATAATTGAAAGCTAATTCAATCATGACATCCGCTTCATAATTCAAAGCAGTCAACTCCCCACTTACTATCGAAACATTCTGATTTCCATGAATAAAATAAGAATACTTATAATCTGTTATGCGTCCATTACTATCTTCAAACTTAATATCTACCTGAACAGTTGAATTTTTCATATCTAATATTCTTTCAAAATGAAGTATATTACAATGGTCAAAATTGATTGACTCTCCGTCGATCCGAAGTTTGATATCTAACCAACTGGGTCCATTAACAATATGATTAGGAACAGACAGCCCATAATCATACAAATTATAATAAAAAGCCCCCGGTACAGAATACTGGCTATCAAACTCAATCGTGGATCTTAAACCTACGTAACCATTTGAAAGAGTAAATATTGTCTCATAAAACGGATGCTGCCCGCTCTCATAGGATTGTTGCTTTATAATGTAAGGATTCACAAACAAACACCACTTTCTCAAATGAATGTTTAAACACCTAGTTTATTCAATAAATTTGTTGAAGATAGTTTTTCACCCTTGGTAAAGAGAGTATCTCCGCCAACCTCTCTAATCGCCTTTGCTTCTGAAATAAGATTTTCATTAGCATCAGATAACGTATAATCCGGGCCTTTAACATAGTAATTCGGTTTAATAATCTTGAGGGTTTCTACGGCTGTTGGCCATTCATTTAAAGCAACATAATCGACTATTTCCAGACTCGATACCGCTTTCAAACGAAGTTGTTCTGAAAAAAAAGGCCTATTATTACCCTTGTTGATGTACTGATCTTGGGTCACAGTAACAATAAGAACATCGCCGAAAGATTTTGCCTCTTCAAAATGCCAGATGTGACCAATATGAATTAAATCAAAACATCCATGACAAAGAACTACAGTTTTACCTTCAGATTTCAATTTTTCACATAAGATTGAGAGCTTAACTATGGTAGTGATTTTTTTCGTTCTCAATACACTTCACTCCAGAAACTTAAGATATAGTCATTCTCATTTAAAATCGAAAGCTAATATTATTTATTCTAGTATCAAATCTTCGATGTCTCCACTTGATAAATCGTTTGCACAAATATGAACATCTGTAGAAGTAGAACATGAATCACTTCTATTTTATATAAAGAGTGTATCGAATACACAGTATTCAACGATGTACTAGCCGTTTGGTTGTTGCGCAAACGTTTGAATTAAATTGCCAGGTTTACACATTATCTGTTATCTATAGTTCCTCTGCGCAATAGAGAACTAGCAATTACTGATATGGAGTTGTTTTAATAATATATTCTAATATATTCAATGATTCATTTATATCGCTCTCTGAATGAGCTGGCGTTATTGTTATTGGTTCAGGACAAACTGCTAACGGCATCAAAAATGCATAGAGACCTTTATCATATGCTTTTTCATAACATTTCATATGGTAATTTTTATTCCAAGTTGTCACCACATCACGGAAATTATGAAGTCCCTCGCTAGTACCTAAATGTGTTACGATTCTACCTGCATATCCAATGGAAGAACCTGGAACTCCATTTCTAGCAAAAATGTCATTAGCGCCGTCTACAAAGAGTTTGTTTAGATCATGAACTTTTTGATACAAATTTTGATTATCCTTCAAGTATGAGAGAGCGTGATATGAAGCAACCATTGTGTACACTCTTCCTGTGTTAGTTCCGCTAGCTTCAACATCCCCTAACGGTCTTAATACGTCCATATATTCTGATTTTCCAACAATTGCTGCAATAGGCATTCCACAACCTAGTATTTTTCCGTATGTAGCCAAATCTGGTGTTATGCCCAAATATTCCTGAGCACCGCCTAATCCACCTCTAAATCCAGACATAACTTCATCAAATATCAAAACAATATTTTTTTCTTTACACATTTGACGAACCGTAGACATAAATGCTGCATCAGGATAAATAACAGCCGATGCAAGGCAAATTGGTTCCATGATAACCCCGGCTATCTGATCTTCGTATTTTTCAATTACATTAATAAAGGTATCGGTATCATTGAATGGAACAGGAATGACCATCTCGCTTATATCACTGGGTATCCCACCGGAACCTGCAACCGCTTCCAATTGTCCTAGATCCATTTTCTTTCCTAGCCGATCTGAAGAATCCATTGCGAAAAGCATATAGTCATGCACACCATGAAAGTGACCTTCAAACTTGATAATCTTCTTTTTCCCAGTCTTACTTCTAGCCATTCTTATTGCAAACATAGTAGCTTCAGTACCTGAATTCGCAAATCTAACTTTTTCACCACAAGGAACTAAATCTGTAATCAATTCAGCTAACTTAACGTGATATTCTGTTTCATACTGAAAACCAAAGCCCATATCAAAAGATTTGTTAAAAGCTTCTCTTATAATTTCTGGATTATGGCCTAAAAATAATGATCCCCATCCCATACAAAAATCAATATATTTTTTTCCATCAACTCCATAAACATGGCTACCTTCAGCTTTACTAAAATGTTTAGCTCCAAATACAGCGAAGTTATTCCAACCTGAAGCAGCTCCACCAACCATTACTGCATTAGCTCTTTCTTGTAATTGATTTTCCATTTAAAGTAAGCACCTCTTTTACTTATTCACTATTTAATTACTAAGGGTATGCAGCTTTCCACTTGTCACAGAAGCGCTCAAGTACAGCTTTACCAGCTTGTTCATCATTTGCTCGGTACACCGATTTGAAGTCTTCACAGCATACGGTCATATTTTTCATAGTCTAGAAATCCGGTAAGCTCTGTTTCTAACAACTGATTCATAGCTGTTTCTAGATGAAAACGAAAAACTTCAGTCCCATCTTGTTTTGAGACTAGAGCTTGGACTAAATCTGTTGTAAAATGTTGTAAAATGATTCATAGGGAAGACCTCTTTTCTGTGAATTGTTGTGTGGTAACTCAATTCTACAAGAAAAGGTCCTACTTTTTCTATTTATCTTTACACATATAATATATTCCGAAAATCCCAATAAAGCAAATATTTAAATATATTAACCATTATTCTTATTTGTAAAATATAACAGGAATAATATTGTATTTATATATAACAATAATAGTTTCAATAGGAGTTTGTTAGGTTTTAGTTGAAGAATACGGAATAAATAAGAGAAAAGATAGTCGAGTATGGTCATAGCCCCGCAAAGTAGACAGTAGTTAAGCGGCGATCGCTTCACGGTATTCTACCGGGGAGAGTCGCCTAATTTTTTCTGGAATCGCTCTTTATTGTAATATTCAATGTGTTCGGCAATGAGTCTCCGAGCACTTGCCTCACTATCTGGCTCGTGTAAATAAAGCTTTTCCGCTTTAAGATGGGAAAAGAAAGACTCGACACAAGCGTTATCAAAGCAATTTCCTCGTCTCGAATGGCTTCCTTTAAGCGCATATTCTTCTAATAGACGGGCATACGTTTGCGTTGTGTATTGAAACCCTTGGTCGGAATGTAGAAGCGCTTCTGGTGCATCCAACTGCTTTACCGTGTCTAATACAAGTTGTAAATCATTGCGGTTGGATAGTTTCCAAGCTAGAGCTTCATTATTAAAGAGATCCCAAATTACAGAAAGATAGGAAAATCATGGCCAATTCGCACATAAGTAATATCTCATTTCCGTAAATTCACGATTGAGGACATTAGGAAAGATAACAGATGCTTTTCGACCAAAAGATGGACGTTTCTTCCGGATCACGGAACATATAGCTAGCTCTCTCATGAGTCGACGTACTTTTTTGCAATTCAGGGAAATCCCTTCCTTACGCAAAGCCGTCTGCATGCGATTGTAGCCAAAATGTTTGTTGCAAAGTAGAAGTACTTAGTTTTGCAGCAAAAGTAACTGGTTTTATATGGAGAGGTGGGTATGATAGGCTTGCTGGCCTCGCCCTTTCGCAGTGAATCATGCCCCATAGAGGCTCCATGTCAAACCTATGCATAAACCCTACTTGTTGCTGCATATTGACAAAAATTCATCGTTGCAATTCTCGGCACTTTTCGATTGCAAAAAACACCAAAATACGGTCGTAGTCGATGAATAGCTAAGAAATGCTTTCATACCCTTTTTATGCTTCAGAAAAATACTGCTACAGTTCCTAGGATCAAAACTAACTTCTATTTCTGTTTTACCATCAATACCATTCCCATTTCCATTTCCATCGAACCACCCCTCTTCCAGTCCAAGACTGCAAGTGTAATTAAGTGCTCTAAACTCAATTCCAAAACGGGTTACTTTCGCACGCTCTCTTGGCAATAAGCTGTAACGGAGTTCATTTCTACCTTTTTCATGCAGTAATCTTTTTCCCTTAGCCCAATTCCATACTTTTAAAGGGGTAAGCTCTACTTGGTCAGAGAACATCTCCTTGCTTGGAATATAGTCCCTACTCAAAGCGCTTTTGTTATAATTTATAAAGTATACAATCAGAAAACGGTTGAATTCTTCAATAGTCCAAGCCGATTCTCGGGCCGGATCATTATCTCCTCGCACAATTTGTTTTGCCTCAGTTGAACCAGATAGTAACTGTCTGATCATCTCATTACTGATATGAAAATTGACTTCTACAAATGGCTTCAAATCACCGCGATAAGACGGAGCATTTAGTACATCGACCTGGAGGTTTACAAATCTCTCTGAGAATTGTGCCTTTAGCTCTCCGCGATCACCAACTAAATATTTTGGCAAGTAGTGGCATGGCCACTCTTCTTCACTAATATCAATACCAAAACGCGCACAATTCTCCACTTTACTAGTAGCTGCATTCTCAATCGCTAACATTGCCTCGAACCATGATTCCGAAGCCAGGCTTACGTGGTAACCCACAACCATCCTGCTGAATACATCAATCACTACATACAACGTGGGTTTTCCCAAAATTGTCTTTCTGTCAAAGGAAACCAAATTAATATCTGATCGTGTTGCATCCACTTCAAATACAGCTCCTACACAAGAGCCTCTTTCTGAGGCATTCCCCTGCATAGGTCGAACATCCATCGTTGCTCTGCGTTTTCCATGTTTATTAGAATAACGACCAGCGGCAGTAGTGTTGTTTTTATACCAATAACGAAATTGACGCAAGCTGGGACTTCTATCTACATCAACTATGGGAACCCTTACACCATATTTTCTATAAAATCCTCGTTGGTAGAATGTTTCACACATTCTTTCATGCGTTTTTGTAATGTTCATCCCCTTACGTTTATGAAAAATCCGTATAGCGGATATAAAATTTTCTTTGTCCTCATCAGTTACCATATGTCTATTTGTAGATACAGGTCCGGGTTTATTCTCGTAAACTCTCTGTATTCCAGGTACACCACAATCAAAGTAGTTATCTAGCAATCCGTTCATTGCCTTACCATAAAACCAATACTTTTTCAAATAATCTCGAATCACCTTCTTCGGTTTTCCAGAAGATAAATGTGCTTCATCTAAGAGTTCCCCCCTACTTTTAGATATGTAAATGTCCGGTTCTTGTAATACTATTTCCTTAATAATTTCCCACCTACGATTTCGATTCTCCTTATATTTGTCCAGATAATGATCATCAGGAGATAACAACCGCATGTCTATTTCTAGTTCTGTAACTCTGCTCTTCTTATCCCCTATTTCATTAACTAATTCATCGTATTTCATAAAATACGGGTATGACATATTTCGATGATCATCAATATTTAACACAACAATATTTTCCATTAATTCATCAATCCATAACACACGAAGTACTTCTATTGGTTCAAAATCATCGTTAAATCTTTCAATAATGGAATTTACAACAACAAACATGTTCAACCTCCTAATATCTAAGCCAAATTGATTAATTTCCCCGTTTTTTCAAGCTCGTAAATAGTTAATGGCTCACTTTCCCTAATAACCCGCTTATTCATATCAGTTCCCCACTTTTTGTTAGCCAGCATATGTTGCAAAATAAACATGCAAGTACCTCTCTCTAATTTATATGTCTGGTCCGTACGTAAGCATAGATTTGTTAGTGGGGTTTGTCCCTCATCTTGTAAAAATATCTCAAGCAATCCTTCTGATACAAGCGATACAAGTTCCTCATTCACCCCTGGCCGGGTATTAAGGTACTTTGCTTCCGCCATCCATTCCACGTTCTTCACAAGAAAATCAGGTATTTTATTTTCCGTAATAATAGTCCAATCAACACCTTGCTCAGCAAAGTATAATCTCTCAATTTCAAAAAGTTCAAGAGTACGATCATTCAATTGTTCACTTGGTTTTATGGTTCTTATAACGTCACAAAACCCCTTTTCTGTTTTTAACGTAAGTCTAAAATCAGTTGTCATTATTACAGGGATCCCGTCAATATTCGGATGTATTATTCCAAGTTGTTCAGCTATCTCTTTTGTTTTTTGAATAGGTAAAAGTGGCCACTGCTCACGAATATCAACTACCCCATCAAGCCATTCACAGTAAAAGAGATATTTTCGTTCGTATTCCGATAAAGTGTGGTGAATGCGACCTGTTTTCCAACCTTTATGTCGTGTTATCCATCCCTCCGATGCAACTTTATTATCATGCGCCTGAATAAAAGGAGTATAGTCTTCTCCTACACCTTGTCCTCGCCCCTTTTTCAGATAATTATTTTGCAACGTCTCTTTTCTTTGACCGCGTCTAGACATTATTATCCCCTTTCCTTGTCCATATTTAGGCCTATAGCGAGTGACTCGTTCATAGGAAACCTCCTTAATAAACGACTAATGGCTCCGCCCCTTTTTTTAAAAAAAGGGCGGAGCCATTAAAATTTAATTGTTTATGTGAGATCTTGGAAGTCTTATCATAATATATATATCAATTATAACCTAAAAAAATTACAAATTAACACTTCTTAATTGTGATCATCTCATAAAGATTGCCGATCCCTCCTCTATTCTCACAAATCTCACACACAGCGAAGCTTTAACTCATGTCCCTACACACTCACTTCCTCACTATAAAAAACTAAAAGACTGATGTGAGGCACAAGGAATTCGAAAAATATCCCGATGAAAAATCAAAAAAATTACGTAAGTCTAGAGGAAATGACAGGGTATGGGCAAAATTTTGAAGGAGAAATCATAGGTAGTGATTGTATAAATACCTGATACAACAAAGGATTCGGGGCGTTAATGCAATAAATACGAAAAAGAGCGTAAAAAAGCCGAGTGATAATCAGAAAATAATCTGATTATCACTCGGCTCAGCAGGATACTTTATGGGGTAGATGGAAACTCAATTTTTTCTACATCTACACAGATACTAACTTTGTTGTAAAGGTACCAACACTAGTGTAAAGACACTAACTATAATGTTAAGGCACCAACTTTAATGTCACCAGACACCAGACAACGACCGAATCAACCCTCTTACTCCACAGTCACGCTCTTCGCCAAGTTACGTGGTTTATCTACATCATTACCACGAGCAAGTGAAGCATAGTATGACAGCAGTTGTAGAGGCACTACAGACAATGCCGGACTTAGGAGTGGTAATGTCTTAGGAATAGCAAATACTTGGTCTACAGACTTCAGTAGGGTCGATACGTGCTCTTCATACGTAATGGCCATGATATCTGCTCCACGAGCATTTACTTCCTTAATATTGCTCACTGTCTTTTCAAGAACAGATTCTTGTGTAACTAAAGCAATAACAGGAATTCCTTCTTCAATTAATGCTAGAGTTCCGTGTTTCAATTCACCTGCTGGATAAGCTTCAGAGTGAATATATGAGATTTCTTTAAGCTTCAAAGATCCCTCTTGAGCAACGGCAAAGTCTACTCCACGACCGATGAAGAATAAATGTTCATGGTGTGAAATCTGTTCTGCATAAGCCTTAATAGCTTCGGATTGCTCCAACATACTATCTAATTGTTCAGGCAATGCTTGCATAGCTTGAATGATTTCTTTAACAGCTTCTGTAGTCTGTGTCCCACGTACTTCAGCAAGATACAATCCGAAGAGATAAAATGCGATCAATTGGGAAGTATAAGCCTTAGTCGATGCTACTGCGATTTCAGGACCAGCTAATGTAATAATGACATCATCTGCATCACGAGCGATCGAGCTTCCTACAACGTTAGTAATAGCTAATACATGCGCCCCATTAGCCTTCGCCTCACGTAGTGCTGCAAGTGTATCTGCTGTCTCTCCAGACTGGCTTACAACGATCACAAGCGTCTCTGGTGTCACGATAGGTGAACGATAACGGTATTCTGAAGCGACATCGTTCTCAACAGGAATACGTACCAATTGCTCAATCACATTACGTCCGACAAGACCCGCATGATAAGCTGTTCCACAAGCGACGATCTGTATATTACGTATATTTAAAATTTGGTCATGAGTCAGCTTCAACTCTGGAAGGATTACCTTCTCACCCTTAGCATCAATCCGTCCACGCATAGTGTCACGGTACGCTTTTGGTTGTTCGTGAATTTCCTTCAACATGAAGTGCTCAAAGCCGCCTTTTTCTGCTGTTACGGCATCCCAATCGACATGAATCATTTCCCGAGAAATAAAATTCCCTTCAATAGTCATTAATTCGACGGAATCTTGTGTCAATACAGCCATTTCACCATCATTCAGGATATACACATTACGCGTATATTGGAGAATTGCTGGAATATCAGAACCGATAAAGTTCTCTCCATCTCCAAGACCAATGATCAGTGGGCTAGCTTGACGAACTGCAACGAGTTTATCTGGCTCATACTCCGTTAATACGCCTAATGCGAAAGCACCACGCATAAAGGTAATCGCTTTTCGCACAGCTTTAACAATATCTCCATCATATTCACGAGCAATTAGATGAGCAATAATCTCAGTATCCGTCTCAGATTTAAACGTATGACCTTCACGGATTAACTCTTCCTTCAAATCCAAATAGTTCTCGATAATACCGTTATGAACAACGGAGAACTTTTGGCTCTCGTCCATATGTGGATGGGAATTCGCATCAGATGGTTTACCATGAGTTGCCCAACGCGTATGGCCAATACCTGCTACTCCAATTAATGGATCATTCTCGAGCTTGGCTTCCAAGTTAACCATACGTCCTTTTGCTTTCACGACTTCAAGACCCTTATCTGTAAATACCGCAATTCCTGCAGAATCATAACCTCGATATTCCAGCTTTTTAAGACCCTCAATTAGCACCGATTGCGTATTCTTATTTCCAATGTATCCGACTATACCACACATATATAAAATCCTCCCGTTCACTTCTGCTCTATTTTTAGAATAAAAGTGTACGAGTCCACTGTGCGGCACGTACAAGAATGCACGGTAAATGTATTTAATTTTCAAAAGTTCATTCACAAATGTACATTCAGGTTCCATACCACTACTTAAGCTCTCGCACACTTATGATTATATAATTGCTACACCCATCGGTACGTTGTATGAACAGTCGCCCGCTCGTTTTCCGTTATCCAATTCACGGCTCTGGTGTATCACCGGGAGGTCCCCGCCGAACATTTCGAACACCTCCACCTCGTCAACTTGAGCTGCCGTTGTCGTCAGGAGCCCGATACAGATCAATCATCTGGATCTTCGTCCATCTTACTTCCCGCGCTAGCCAAGTTCTGGCGCTTTTCAATCTTAAACCCTACGATCCTCACTCTCTATATTTGAATGACATCCGTTTATTATATGCATGTTAACCCGATTTGGCAATATAAATAGAAAACATTGACCGTAGTCCCATATTATATAACCTATGGTGATGCCGAAGAAACTTTATAAAACTAGTCTCATCGACATCAAGGTGTACCTATCTATCTTGCTTTCTTACACCAATTCCCGCTTCACTACCTCAACGATATCTGCTACATAACGATCCAAACTCTCTTTATCTGGTCCTTCAGCCATCACTCGAATCAATGACTCAGTACCTGAAGCTCGTACAAGAACTCGTCCGTTATCCGCTAACTTCTCTTCAATGGATGCCACAGCTTCTTGAATTGCGACATTGCCTTCATAATTGCTCTTGTCTTCCACGCGAACATTCACCAATACTTGTGGATATTTTCTCATCATCATCTTAGCTTCACTAAGTTTCTTACTGGATTGTATTAAGGTATCTACTAGTTGGATCCCTGTAAGAAGACCATCACCTGTCGTATTATAATCTAAGAAAATAACATGACCAGACTGTTCTCCACCTAAGTTGTATCCACCTCTGCGCATTTCTTCCATCACGTAACGATCGCCTACTGCTGTTTTGGATGTTTTAAGTTCTAACTTCTCAGCAGCTTTATAGAAACCGATATTACTCATGACCGTCGATACAATCGTGTTATCATTTAGTTTACCGCTTCGATTCATTGATTCTCCACAAATACATAGAATAAAGTCACCGTCTATTTCTTCTCCAGTATCATCAATAGCGATCAATCGGTCAGCATCACCATCAAAGGCTAATCCAAGATCAGCTTTATGATTCAATACTTCCTGTTTCAACTTCTCTGGATGTGTTGATCCACAGTGATCATTAATGTTCAGACCATTTGGTTCCGAACCTATTGTAATTACCTCAGCACCCAGATCACGGAATAACATTGGTGCAAGTTCAAATGCCGCGCCATTTGCGCTATCCAATACAATCTTGAGTCCAGTAAAGGATTGGGTAATTGTTGTCTTCAAGAAATCTAGATACTTATATTTAGAATCATTATCTACAATGACATTTCCTAAATCCGCTCCAACTGGGCGTGGCAATTGATCCACCTCAGCGTCCATTAATTTCTCAATTTCAAGCTCTGTTTCGTCAGAAAGTTTAAATCCATCTCCGCCGAAGAACTTAATGCCATTATCCTCAACTGGATTATGTGATGCAGAGATCATGACACCTGCATCTGCCTTTAATAGACGTGTTATATAAGCTACAGCTGGTGTAGTCACTACACCTAAACGAATAACATGTGCCCCGATAGATAATAAGCCCGCTACTAAAGCAGATTCAAGCATATGTCCTGAGACTCGAGTATCCATTCCAATCACGACCGTTGGTTTATCTACATTACCCGTAAGTACATATCCACCACAACGTCCAATGCTATAAGCCATTTCAGCTGTTAACTCAATATTAGCAATCCCACGTACGCCATCAGTTCCGAAATATTTACCCATAATTTTCTCCTTTATATCAACTCATGTAACCCCGAGTTGTCTCCCTTTTTTGTCCGTTTTACGGTAATTTGTTACTTTCGTCTCCATTAGTTTCCCCAATGGAAGAATTAGAATTAGTGGAAGCATTAGATTGATCTACACTTGGATCAGGAGTTTCCTCTGGTTCAGGTGTGGTTGTCACAGGATCTAAAGGCGGATCTGGTTCATATATCTCTCCAACTGGTACATCCGGTGGTTCTTTACCGTCTGTAGGTGTCTTATCCTTCACCTCAATCGTAGCCTTCATCACATCTTCACTAGCAAATGATGTGAATTGAGGAAGAGTAACATCTAGAGTTACTTCCTGAACGCCTGCTTTTAAATTTGCAACGTTTGCAACCACTTTTATATCTTTAGCATCTAGACTCTTAAGTTGGGAATATGCCCCTTTAAGAGTCAAACTAATGGCCTTAGGTTCCACAATCGTTGCCTGTTTATTTTCACTTGCACCTTCAACTTCAATAGGAATATTATCTATTGTGATCTGATCTACAGATACGACTTCTACTTCCACATCCACAATGCTTGGTTCTATTTTCTCAATACCCGAAGGTAGATCAAGATTAGCTTTCAGTGTAAACTTACCTGCTTTATCAATTTGACTCAGATCTACCGTTGCGGCATTATACGCCTCAATTGCTGCTAATGCTTCTTTGGGGCCATATAATTTAACTTCTTTCACATTAGAAACTACACTAGACAGTACTAATCCTTCGGGTAAATTTTCGGTGTATTTAACTTCCAGTGGCACTCTCTTGAAGGATGCAGATATTGGTACTTGTACCGATACCACGGAAGGTTCGATAATAGCATTCTTTACCTCTTGCCCTTTAATGTCCAGAGCAATCAGTTTCACCTTTTTCTCACGAATTGTTTCTTTACTCCCATCAAGATCAATCGTTCCCTGTACCTTCACTACACTTAATAGTTCACTATCCGGTAATGTAACCTGTACAGCACTAGGTTCTATTGTCATTTCACCCATAACATATCCATCAGACTGAGACCCTGTCGTTACAATGGTTACAGGGAAGGTGGCATCTGTTCGTTTTTCAATCGTGATCGTAACCTTCGATGGCTCCATAGACACCAGTTCAACGCCTGATGGAAGTTCGGATGACAAAGGTACCGTATAGGTACCTTCCTTTACATCATGAAGATCTAATATAACTTTATAATCGTCATTGAAGATCGATGTAATCGCAGATCGTTTGCCCTTAACTTCCATTCTGACCCGATCAATATCCACCGAACTTAACTCATAGGAAGTGTCGTCTAAGCCAGATGGTTGTATTTTGACATTTTCTATAATAGTGGTATCCATGGCCGTAGTAGGGGTTGGTGTAACATCCTCAATATGGACCATACCCCACAATAGAACACTGACGGCAATCGCAAGAATTTTTACTACCGTGTTGTTCTTAATCCATCTTTCCATTTTTGCCGCCCCCCTTCCGTTTCCAGAATGCAGGACGTTTTTCTTTTACACTAGACCTTGGACGTAATTCCTCATACAACTTCGATATCAGTGACTCCTCTTTAATATCCCTCACCACTTGACCATTCATTGCCAATGAGATCTGTCCCGTCTCTTCCGACACTATAACAGATATGGCATCGCCTACCTCACTTATCCCTATTGCAGCACGATGACGAGTTCCTAATTCCTTACTGATAAAAGGATTCTCTGACAGCGGCAAGTAACAAGCTGAAGCAGCGATTCTATTCGACTGGATTATCATCGCACCATCATGCAAGGGTGTATTAGGAATAAAGATGTTAATGATCAGTTCAGAACTAATCATCGAATTCATGGGTATACCCGATTCAGTATATTCATTTAATCCTGTCTCACGTTCAAAAACAATTAATGCACCAATTTTTCTGCGTGATAAATAATTCACAGCTTTAATCATTTCGCTTATTAATTTAGTGAACTCTTCATCTTCAGCAGAACTTCGCCCGAGAAATTTACCTCGACCTAATTGCTCTAATGCTCGTCGAAGCTCCGGTTGAAATATAATAAATATGGCCAATACTCCAAAAGTAAACATCTGATTCATGAGCCACTTCAGCGTGTACAGATTTAACCAAGTACTTAGTGCCCAAATAATAACTAGAACCAGAATTCCTTTTAACAATTGAATTGCCCTGGTACCCCTTACCAACAAAATAGCGTGGTAAATGATATATGATACTATAGCGATATCGATAATATCCTTAATGGAATCGCTCCAAGTGATGTCGGTGAAATAACTCATCCAAAGGCCCCCGTTTATTCCCTTTAATAATATTATGCTCTCACTATATAATGTCCCTAATGTATAGGTTATAACGATCAACCTCATGATGCAAGCGAAGGTTATATAAATTTGGACAAAATGGGTAATCTCAACAAAAAAGGTGCCATCTTTGTGTAAAAGAGGCACCATAACGTCCTGTTACCTTTAAATCACTAACGGTAGGCAACATCCGAGAAAACATTAGAGATTTTGTACCAGATCCAATCTACCGCTCGATCGACATTTTTTACTTGTCCAGAAATATGTGCAGTTGATGCTCTGAACAACGACCCGTCAATCACAGTCAAATTCCCTTGTACTTCCCCAAATACCTCTGTCTTCCCGTTCTCTATCGTTAGATCGCCTGAAATCGTTGTTCCTTCAGGTACAATGACTGTATTCCCTTTAATAACTACTTCATCCAAATCGCTTCCTTGAACCAATAACTGTGTATCTTGATTAAAGATATTAACAGCACTGAACAGCATGATTACAAGAAATAGAGCTGCCGCTGTTGCTGCGGGATGCATTTTCATCCATCTAACCCACACTTGTTGCTTCTTATGTTTGGGCATGATACTCATAATGCGATCCGTTAACTCACTCGATGCAGAAGGAATATGGTGAGGAACAGAATACAGCATCATTTCTGTTTGCTCAAGTTCTTTAAAATCCATACGACAACTTGGGCAGGACAATAAGTGAGACTTTAGCATCAGTTGTTGTTCCTTGGACAAGTCATCGTCTAGATAATCATGCATTAAAGAGACGGCTATCTTGCATTCCATATGAGCCATTCCTTTCAAAAAATCTGTTAATTTCCCATTACCTATAACATAAGGCATAAGACTTGATAATTTACATACGTATCAATGCTAAAGATGTTTCATAATATAATGGGAAGTTTACAACTTCGGCTCTAATTTTTTACGTAAAAACTCTCGACCCCGATGAACACGTGTCTTTATCGTTGTCACAGGCATATCTAATACATCACTAATTTCTTGTAAAGACAAATCTTGAAGATATCTTAAGATCATGACAGATTTATATTTTGCTGGAAGACTCTCGATGGCATCGTAAATCAGCTGTTTTGTTTCTGAAATCATTAACTCACTTTCGGGGGTTCGATCATCACTTGGGATCAAGGAATAACCGTCCAGACCCTCCTGTTCGTTCATATCAGCGTCTAGCGAATATGTAGATTTTCTTTTCCTCAAACGATCAATACAGAGGTTGGTTGCAATACGATAAATCCATGTCGAGAATTTCTGATTAGGATCAAATCGATCCAAACTTTTAAATACACGCAAAAATGTCTCCTGAACGACATCCTCCGCTTCATGACGATTGTTCAGCATCCTATAGCCCAAATGGTATATTTTATCTTTATATAACTCAACAATTTCTGCAAAAGCCTGCTGATCACCATTTAGTGCAAGCTTCGTTAATCTATTCTCTATTTGGTCCAACATTATTCCCCCAGACTTGCTGATGGGTATCATAGGTTCTAATACAACATTAGAATAGTAATTCATGTCTGTCAAAAAAGCAATACCACATCTCTATTATTAACAAAAAAGACCAAATAAAAATCGAGGTTCCCGAAGGAACTCTCGACATGATATCTTACATTGTTCCAAAGTTTATTCAAAAATACATCAACCCGTATTTCGAAGTCCTGCAGCAATTCCGTTGATAGTTAATAATACTTCACGTAGTAGCTCATTGTTATCTTCGCCCTGATCGCGTAGTTCACGTAACTCGCTAACAAGCTGAACTTGAAGATAACTTAGTGGATCTACGTAAGGATTACGAAGTCGAATCGATTCCTGTATAACCGGAACATTATCAAGGATCTCTTTTTGTCCTGTTATTTTGAGAATAAGATCTGAAGTCAACTTGAATTCTTCTTCAATCTGATTGAAAATACGGTCACGATACGATGATTCTTTCGTCATATTAGCATACTCTTTCGCTATCAAGAGATCTGCCTTCGCAATAGCCAATTGTAACGTATCAATAAGTGTTGTGAAGAATGAGAAGTTAGAATACATATCTTGTAGAACCTTCAAGTTCTCTTCCTTATCCTGATAAAAGCTTTGTAAGCCTGTACCTGCAGCATACCATGCTGGAAGTAAATAACGACTCTGCGTCCACGCAAACACCCAAGGAATGCAACGTAAATCTTCGAATCGATCACTATTCTTACGTTTAGAAGGACGTGAACCAATATTAAGCTCTCCAACCTCTGGTAATGGCGTTGATTCCTTAAAGAACCTCAAGAAGTCAGGATCACGGAAGATCAGATCTTGGTACTTATCAAGAGAAACCTCTGAAATCCCCCTTACGATATTATCCCATTGCTCTTCTTGTTGTTCATAAAGATCATTATGAGGTGAGCGAGCATTAATAGCGGCTGTTATAAGGGCTGCTGTTGCTTGATCTAAGCTTCGGTAAGCTATACCTTGCAAAGAATAACGTGAAGAGATAACTTCGCCTTGCTCGGTTATTTTGATACCTCCACCAACGGTAGAAGCAGGTTGTGCTAAGATACTACGGTTCAGCGCCATCCCTCCGCGGCCTAGAGCTCCTCCACGACCGTGGAAGAATTTCAACTTCACGTTGTATTCATCTGCAGCTGCAGTTATTTTCTTCAAAGCAACACGTAGCTCCCAATTCGCTGTAACTACGCCTCCACCTTTGTTACTGTCAGAATATCCCAACATAATTTCCTGTAAATCATTCATGGCAGCAACGCTTTGTCGGTAAATAGGAAGATCGAGTACTTGTCTCATAATATCTGGCGCCGCATGAAGATCCTCGATTGTCTCAAACAATGGTACGGCTTGAAGAGTACATGTAACTGTCTGATCTGCATGTTGACAAAATAGGCCTACTTCCTTAGCGAATACCATCACTTCCAGAATATCACTAGCATCTTCGGCCATACTTATGAGATATTTCGTGATACAGTTTTTGCCGAATTCCTCTTGTGCCTTATACACGGTCCGATATACATCTAGACATTCCGTAGTACTTTCACTATATACATGATAAGGAGATGTAATAGGTCTTGGATCATTCAATAAATTATTCAGTAGAGTAATTTTCTCATCTTCAGTGAGTTGAGCATAGTTCTCCGAAATATTCATCTTTGCCAACACTTCAGTCATTGCATTCTCATGTTCTTGACTATGTTGGCGAATATCTAGAGATGCCGTATGGAATCCAAACAATTCAACTTGACGGATTAATTTCTCGATGTAAGTGTCTGCTACATAATCTGCATAGTGATGACGAAGACTTCGATCAATAATCTTCAGATCTTCAATAAACTCTGCAGGTGATGCATAACGCTCTGGTGTACCCTTCTTACTGTCATCTAGAACATTATTTACCTTCGCCATCATATGAACAAGTTTGATACGATAAGGTTCATTATCGTTATGCCATATAGAATTTTTGCTCAACGTAATCATGGACTGGTCGCGAAGAATCGATTCTTCTAGTTCACTTGAGATCGTAACAATAGATGTACTGAAACTTAAGTACTGCATGAATTCAGCCATAATGCGTTGATACTCTCGAACAGCTAACTTACGTTGCATACACAACGTCTGCCAAGTAATGTCAGAAGTAACGGATGGGTTACCATCACGATCTCCTCCAATCCAAGAGCCAAACTGGAGGTACGTTGGAACATGCCAGTGGTTTCCTGGGTAATATTTATCTAGACATCGTTCAAGTTCCAGATATACATCCGGAAGTACATGGAATAACGTTTCATGAAAGTAATACATACCGTTTCGAACTTCATCCAAAACAGTTGGTTTACGATCTCTTAATTCATCCGTTTGCCATAAAGTAATGACCTCATTCAGAAGTTTCTCTCTTAGTTGTTCCCGTTCACGGAAAGTAAGTGTTGGATTATCTAATAACATAACATCTTCAGAGATCCGCTTATGAATATCGAGTATTGCTCTGCGCATAGCTTCTGTCGGGTGAGCTGTCATGATAAGTTCAAGTGAAAGACCTTCTACAATATCCTGAACTTCTTCATATGTGAAATTTTGCTCTTTCAATTCTTGAATTGCGCCTTCAATAGAACCTGGTTGAACTGTTTCTCCTGCAGAACGCTCATAATCACGTTTTCTACGAATACGATGGTTCTGTTCAGCGATATTTACCAATTGAAAGTAGACTGCGAACGCTCGAATCACCTGATGTCGTGTATCCGGCTTTAATGTGTCAATCATATCCTTAAATTCAGCATATACTTCAGGCAAAAATACTGATCTCAAGGATTTGCTTGTTTCACGTATCTTCTCTACGATCTCTAATAGTTCATTGCCCCCTTGATGCACTAAGACTTCTCCAAGAATGTTACCAAGAAATCGTACATCTCTCCGAAGCAAGTTATTAGAGTTACTCTTACTAGTGGTAACCGTAAGGTCAGTCATGTTACTCCTCCCGTCTTCTCTGTTAATTGCTATCTATTTGTTCATACCTTCGTAATACTTCATAACATCATACAATAAATTAAAACTAAAATCTTTAATTTTCTTTAATAAGATTCAATTTAATTCTGTATTAATATTACCGTATGTGAATTTTGATTCATTCCCACATTTATAAATCTTAAATAAACGTATGTTTAATTAAGGTGATTTTTAATACCTAGTCAATACAAGCTTTTAGATAGCCTCATATTTATACATATACATCAATAAATTACCATATTTAGCGGGGTTAATCATACTGTTCAAATCAACCATACTAGTCTTTATAACATTTGACTTGAACATACATAGTAAATAATTCCTGAGTTACTCCGCAAGAATCAACTATGCAAAATATATATACAAAAAAATCCTTGAATATCAAGGATTATCGAATTTAAAATATGGAGCGGGTGATGGGAATCGAACCCACGCTATCAGCTTGGAAGGCTGAAGTTCTACCATTGAACTACACCCGCGAAGTAAAGAATCGGGACGACACGATTTGAACATGCGACCCCCTGGACCCAAACCAGGTGCTCTACCAAGCTGAGCTACGTCCCGAAATTATTCTTTTTGTAATAAAATGGTGCGCCCTAAGAGATTCGAACTCCTGGCCTTTTGATTCGTAGTCAAACGCTCTATCCAGCTGAGCTAAGGGCGCAAATGCATGTAATAAAAATGGAGCGGACGACGGGAATCGAACCCGCGACCCTCGCCTTGGCAAGGCGATGCTCTACCGCTGAGCCACGTCCGCAAAAAATATGGTGCGCGTGGAGGGACTTGAACCCCCACGTCGTGAAACGCTAGATCCTAAGTCTAGTGCGTCTGCCAATTCCGCCACACGCGCACACTTGTAAAAAATGGTGAGCCATGAAGGATTCGAACCTTCGACACCCTGATTAAAAGTCAGGTGCTCTACCAACTGAGCTAATGGCTCTTAATGGCTGGGAATATAGGATTTGAACCTATGCATGACGGAGTCAAAGTCCGTTGCCTTACCGCTTGGCTAATTCCCATTAATGGATCACTTATATTATCTCCAATATTACAACAATCACAATAAATGGTGGAGGCTGAGGGGATCGAACCCCCGACCCTCTGCTTGTAAGGCAGATGCTCTCCCAGCTGAGCTAAGCCTCCACGTTTCTAAAATTAAAATGGTGACCCGTAGGGGAATCGAACCCCTGTTACCTCCGTGAAAGGGAGGTGTCTTAACCGCTTGACCAACGGGCCATACTAGAATGAAAAACTTATGGAGCTCTCAACCGGATTCGAACCGGTGACCTCATCCTTACCATGGATGCACTCTACCTACTGAGCTATGAGAGCAATGGCTCCCCGAATAGGACTCGAACCTGTGACAACTCGATTAACAGTCGAGTGCTCTACCAACTGAGCTATCAGGGAATATAAGCATTCATGAGATAAAGCGAAGCGTATAATATGCATGTACACATATTTTACAGAATAACTGCTTGGCGGCGTCCTACTCTCCCAGGACCCTGCGGTCCAAGTACCATCGGCGCTGGAGGACTTAACGGTCGTGTTCGGGATGGGTACGTGTGGAACCCCTCCGCTATCGCCACCAAACGTGATTTTTCGAAGCTTACGCTTCTCGAAATCGCTGCGAGAAAATATCAGCCCCAAAAAGGACATGCAGCTGTATTCAAGGTTTAATCCTTGAAAACTAGATACGAATGAATTTGCAGTTCGAAACTTTCATTTGCTTCTGAAGCCTAAACTTCAGAATATTAGGATAAGCCCTCGACCGATTAGTATTGGTCAGCTC